>DATKNM010000294.1:0-3132 GCA_035541335.1 Binatia bacterium | reverse complement strand
GAGGCGGCCTATCCACACGGCGCAGCAGCGACGGGGGCCCAGCCATGACCGGCCGCGACACCGCGAGCTTCACCGTCCTCCAGCGCCTGCTGCACTGGCTGATGGCGATCGCGATCCTGGCGATGCTGTTCGTCGGCGTCGCCATGGTGGCGACCATCCGGCCGCAATACATCCCGCTGGTGGCGACCCACAAGACGCTGGGCATCCTGATCCTGCTGCTGGCGCTGATCCGCATCGGCGTCCGCCTCAGCAGCGGCACGCCGCCCTTGCCCGCGGACCTGCCGCCGCCGATGCGCCTCGGCGCGCAGCTCTCGCACTATGCGCTCTACGCGCTGATGATCGCGATGCCGCTGATCGGCTGGGCGATGCTCTCGGCGGCCGGCTACCCGATCGTGCTCCTCGGCGGTATCCGCCTCCCCGCGATCCTGCCGCCCAGCACCGGCCTGCATGCGCTGCTCTGGACCGCGCACCAATATCTCGCCTTCGCCTTCTTCGCGCTGATCCTGCTCCACCTCGCCGCCGCTTTGTTCCACGCCCTCATCCGCCGCGACGGCGTGTTCCAGAGCATGACCTCAGGGTCGCCGCCCAAGGAACGCGCCCCGGCGGAGTGACGCGCGCTCTACTCGAGCAGCCCGAGCTCCCGCTGCTTCTTCTTCGAGAGGCCTTGCGCGACGATGCGGTGCGACTGGCGAATGTAGTCCTTCAGCGCCTTGTCGGAGAGTCCGGGCTTCTTGTAGTGCTGGATCCACTTCATCCCGCGGGAGGCGAGATAGGGCGCCGGCCGCAGCCCCGGCTCGCCCTTCAGCATCTCCCAGGCGATGTCGTTCACCTTGAAGGTGAAGGCCGGATGGTTCTCGTGCCAGCCGCCGATCGCGAACACCTTCCCGCCCACCTTCCACACATGCGCCCCGCCCCACTGCACCACATGGGTGGTGGCGGCGAGCTTCCGGCAGAAGGCGTTGTATTCGGCGTAGGTCATGATCCTGTCGGCCCTGTGCAGCTCTTTCCCCTGCGAACACTCTGGCCCATGCCGATGCGGTGATCCAGTGGCTGCCACCTCCTGCCTGGCGGATTGAAAGGCGGCAGAGGCGCTGCTAGCGTGACGCCTCTGTTTGCGAGATGACGTTCGCCGGGCTCTACGGGGGCTTGAACATGTCTCTATGCAAAAGCGGTTTCTGCAGGGCGGGAGGATTCTGGGCTGCGTTGCTGATGAACGCGGCTGTCTGCGGCGCAACATTGGCCTGGCTCCTTTGCGCCGCAGCCTATGCGCAAACCCCGACCCCGGAGGACAACGCCATTCAAGCCCACGACGCGGCCGAATGGTCGATGTGCAGCCTCTATGGCTGCGGTGGGCAGGGTTCATCGGGCCCTCGGATCGGATACGACCCCTGCTTCCTGGCCCAGAACGCGATGCGCCCTTGCAACTCGGACCAGCAGGCGTCAAAGCCGGTCGGCGTCGATCCCAATCTCGTCGGCACCTGGGAGCTGCCGTTGAAGGGCGGACCTTGGGTGTTGACGATTGATCCCAACGGCACCTACACGTTTCACAGTGAAGCGGGGGACGGTGCCCGATCCGACAGCGGCGCTTTTTCCGCGGGCAACGGGCATTGGTCGATGGAAGCGGCCACCGGATATTCTAACTCCGGCGACTACCTGTTCCAGGCCCCTGATATCTGGATCGCCACCGGTAAGCAGGGGGCGGCCGCCTGGCTTCGACCGGCATTGGCCCAGGAAGCACTGCACCCTTGCGCTCCGAGCCAGCAGCAGGTGTCGAGTCCGGCCGGCGTCGATCCCAATCTCGTCGGGACCTGGAAGCTGCCGGTGAAGGGCGGATCCTGGATATTGGAGATACTCGGTGACGGCACCTACAACTTCCACAGTGAAGCCGGAGACGGCGCTCCCGCACATACCGGTGCTTTTTCCGCCGCCAACGGACATTGGTCGCTGAACGCCACGACCGGACTGCCCGGATACACGGACGCCGGCCTTTATCTGTTTCAGGCCCCGGATATCTGGATCGCAACCGGAAGGCTCGGATCCGCCGCCTGGCGCCGCCCGGCCTCGCAGGCGATCTCCTGCAACTAGCCGGATAGTCCTTCCAGCGGCAAGGGATTCGGCCCCTTCACCGCGGTCAGCGTCGCCGATGTCCGCAAGGGCTTCGAGGAGAAGGCCTGTGCGCACTTCGCGGTGGCGCAGGCGGCACTGCCGCACGTCGACAAGGGCGGCAGCATCACCTTCATCGCCGCCGTCAGCACCCATGCCGCCATGCCGGGGACGGCGGGCATCGGCGCCGCGAACGCCGCCGTCGCCATCTTCGTCCCCATCCTCGCCGCGGAGCTTCGGCCGCTCAGGGTCAACGCGTCTCGCGGCCAGGTCATCGTCTGCGACGGCGGCTTACGCCTGGTTGCGTAGGCCGCCCACCCTGGCGAGCGCCGCTTCGGCCTCGCGGGTCATGCGCCGCACGATCTCGCCGGCCGGCAGGACTTCATCGATGTTGCCGGCGCTCTCTCCGGCGGTGAGGCAGGCCTGCTCGATGTCGCCCGCGAAATCGCGGGTCGGCAGGATGGCGCTGTAGCGGGGGAAGGGGATGGTCTGGCCGTTCATCTTCGTGGTGCCGACGACCTGGCCCTCGGCCTCCTTGATCGCCGCGTCTTCCCGCCCGACCGCGACGCGGGCGCCCGCGTTGACGATCGCCCGCATCGGCTGGCCGGGCCATTCCGGGCCGTAGATCGAGAGGATTACGGTGTCGCCCACATCGGCGGCGAGCGCGCGGGCCTTGTAGTCGTCATGCGCCTCGGACTCGATCGCCGTCAGAAAGCGGCTGCCGCACCAGACCGCATCGGCGCCGAGCACCAGGGCCGCGGCCATGGTCGCGCCGTCGACGATGCCGCCCGCGGCCAGCAGCGGCAGGCCGGGGAAGCCGCGGCGGATCCTGGGGAAGAGCGTCATGGTGGAGGCCTCGGCGCGGTTGTGTCCGCCGGCCTCGGCCCCCTGGACGATGAGCGCGTCGGCGCCCAGCGCCACCGCCTGCGCCGCCTCGATGACGCGGCCGACCTGCATCCAGACCTTGATTCCCGCCTGCTGCAGCCGCTCCACATGCGCCCGCGTCGGCAGGGTCCAGAAGAAGATGGC
>DATKNM010000293.1:0-8647 GCA_035541335.1 Binatia bacterium | reverse complement strand
CCCCATCCCGACCAGGAGATAGGAGACGGCCAGTGGCAGGATGATGATCCCCTGCAACAGGCGCCGCGCCGCGAACTCATAACGGGAGATGCCGTAGGCGGCGAGGAAACCAAGGATGACGGAGAGCGCAGACGACCCGATTCCGACCAGCAGCGAATTGCCAAGCCCGGCCATCATCCGCTCGTTGGTAAACGCGGTCACATACCACTTGAGAGTGGGACCGTGGAACGGCGGCACCGGCAGGCGTCCGTCCTGGAACGAGAACAGGATCAGCACCGCCACGGGCAGCAGGATGAAGACGTAGCAGGCCGTGAGGTAGAAGCCCGACAGCGCATTGCCGAGCCGGCTTGACCAGCGCATCACAGCCGCGCCATGCGCATCTGGCGCTGCAGCAGCAGGTAGACCACGGCGACGATGAGCGTCAGCACCAGCGACATCACCGAGGCCATGGGGAGATCGAGCTGGCGCTGGATCTGCATCATGATCACCTGCGGCAGCAGCAGCTCCTTGTTGCCGCCGAGGATCTGCGGCGTGATGAAATCGCCGATACAGAGCACGACGGTGAGAAACGCGCCGACCGTCATGCCCGGTATGCTCAGCGGGAAGGTGACGGCGAGGAAGCTCTTCCAGGACGAGGCGCCGAGATCCTGCGCCGCCAGGACATAGCGCGGGTTGATCTGCACCAGGTTGGCGTAGATCGTGAGCGCGTTCAGCATGATGAAGAAGTGAACGAAGCCGAGCTCGGTCGCGCTGGGATTGTACGCAAGCGTGATCGGCCGCGCGACGACGCCAAGATTGATCAGCACCCAGTTCACGATCCCGGTCGGCGCCAGCACCAGGAGCCAGGCGTAAGACCGCACGACGTAGGAGGTCCAGAACGGCAGGATGGCGCAGGCGATCGCCAGGCGCTGCCAGCGCTTCGGGACCCTGTATGCGAGGATATAGGCGAAGGGATAGGCGAGCAGCAGGCTGACGACGACCACGACCGCCGTCGTCACCACGGAGTTCCAGACCGCCTCGACATAGGCGGATTCGCCGAAGAACTGCCGATAGGCGTCGAGGCTGAAGCCGCCCGGCGCGCCCTCGGCATCGAGCGGCAGCAGGCTGTAGATCGCCATGATGACCAGCGGCGCGCCGAAAAAGAGAAGGATCCAGGCGACCGCCGGCAGCGTGAAGCCGAGGCCGGCGAGGCGCGCTTGGGATGCCGCGCGCGCCTCGTTCGTCGATGCCATCACTTCGCCTGCAGGACCTCGGCCCAGAGCGCCTGGAGCTGCTTGTCGAAGGCGCTGGTCATCTGCAGATAGGGATGCGAGGTCTTGATGTAGCCCGGCTGGTCGCTCCAGCGCAGGATCGCCTTCTGCTCGTCATTGAGCACCGCCTTGCCGTTCGCCGGCATGCCCCAGTAGCAGGCCGAGGTCGCGAGCTTGCCCTGGGCTTCGGGGCTGACGATGTACTGCACGAACTTCTTCGCGAGATCCTTCTGCTTCGAATCCGCGAAGATCGCGAGGCCCTGCTGCCAGCGCACGCCGCCCTGCGTCGGAATCACGTAATCGAGGTTCGGATTGTCCTTGGCGATGCCGGCCGTGACCCACTCGCCGCCGCCCACGAGGATATCGACCGAGCCCGAGGCCAGCGCCTGCTGCACGGTGGTGACGTCCCCGACCATCGACGCATTGGCCTTGAGGGCGATCAGCTTCTCCTTGATCGCCGGCAGGTCGGCCTCGGTGAGGTCCGCCGGATTCTTGCCCAGCGCCATCGCCACATATTCGATCTCGGGCACGTAGTAATCGTAGATCGCGACCCGGCCCTTGTATTTCGGATCCCAGATCGCGTTGATATCGGTCATCGCCTTCGGGTCGACCGCGGTCTTGTTGTAGGCGACGGTGTTGTAGCCGAACTTCTCCGGCACGCTGTAGAGCTTGCCGTCGACCGAGGTGAGCTTCGGATCGGCGATCTCCGTCGGGATGTCACCGAACGGGTAATCCTTGGCGTCGAGCTCCGCCAGCAGGCCCTTCTGCTGCAGGCGTCCCGTATCGGTCTCGTCCAGCACCAGCACGTCCCAATCGCCCGGCTTCGACTGGCCAAGCACGGCGAGGATCGCCGCGGTGCTGTCGATGTCCTTGAAGTTGATCTTGACGTTGTTCGCCTGCTCGAATGGCTGCAGCAGGGTCGGGTCCTCGTGATCGCACCACGTCAGCACGTTGAGCGTGTCGGCCGCATTCGCTGCCGTGGTCAGGGCGAGCATCGCCGCGCCCGCCCAGAGAATCTTGGAAATCTGCATTTGCCCGCTCCTGTCTCTATTGCGTGAGGACCGGCCGCGCCGCCCTCGCCTGCTCTTGCCGAGCTTGAATTTGCTTGTCGCAAAAAAATGAATGAACTACAAACTTAAGTCAATTCATTTTCCATCGTTTGCCCTCTAGGAGACCTCATGGCCGGTTTGCGCGAACGGCAAAAAGCGGGACGGCGGCGCGACATCCTGGCGGCCGCAGCCAAGCTGTTCCGCAGCGACGGCTTCGCCGACACCAGCATCGAGGCGATCGCCGCCGAGGCCGAGGTCGCCGCCGGCACGGTCTACAACTACTTCGAATCCAAGGGCGACCTGCTGATCGCCCTTGTGGCGCTCGACGGCGAGGAGGTGCGCGCCGCCGGCCGGAGCATCATCGCCCATCCGCCGAAGGATGCGGTCCAGGCCATCACCAGGCTCCTCACCTTCTATGTCGATCACTCTCTGATCCATCTTTCCAAGGAGCTCTGGCGGAATGCGATGGCGAATGCCCTCTCGCAGCCGACCTCGCGCTTCGGCATGGGCTACGCCGAGCTCGACCGCAAGCTCGCGGACCAGGTCGGCGAGCTGGTCGCCTGTCTGCAGGAGCGCGGGCAGATCGATCCCGCGGTCGATTCCCGCACCGCCGGGAATGTCTTGTTCGAGGCGGTGAACAGCCTCTTCATGGTGTTCGTGGCGCGCGAGGAGATGCCGGTCGCGTTTCTCAAGAAGGCGCTGGTCAAACAGGTCCGTCTGGTGTTCGGTGGCCTCGAACCCTAGGAGTCCTGCACCGATGCAGATCGCCACAGCGGAGACCTGGTACGAGACCCGCACCCTCGCCGACGGCGTCACCTGGGTCTTCGAGCCCCATATCAAGGAATACTATCGCTGCAACATCTGGCATGTGCGCGGCCGCGATCGCGACCTGTTGATCGATTCCGGGATGGGCGTGGTCAGCCTGCGGGGGCAGATCCCGGCCTTGAGCGGGCGTCCCCTCCTCGCCGTCGCCTCGCACACCCATTTCGACCATATCGGCACGCATCACGAATTCGCCGAGCGCGCGGTCCATCCCGCTGAGGCGGAGATCCTCGCGCATCCCAGCCGCGCCAACACCGTCGCGGACAAATACGTCGCCGACAATGCGATCTTCACCCAGCTTCCGCCCGGCGATTGGCAGCCGCTCCGCTACGAAATTCCGCCAGCCCCGCCCACGCAGCTGCTGTCGGAAGGTAGCCGGGTCGATACCGGCGACCGGAGCTTCGAGGTCTTTCACCTCCCGGGCCATTCACCCGGCTCGATTGCCCTTTATGAGCGGGCAACCGAGATCCTGTTCGCCGGGGACGTAATCTACGACGGGCCGCTGGCTTATGACGCCGAGAACCGGGCCGAGATGCAGGAATACGTCGCCAGCATGAAACGGCTCCATGAACTGCCGGTCCGGGTGGTCCATGGCGGGCACTATCCGAGCTGCGACGGTGACCGGATGCAGTTGATTATTCGTGGTTTTCTCGACCAGTTCGATCGTTAACCACACATCCTCCGCGGATTCTGCACAGTTGATCTGCAATCATTCCGGGGCAAGATGGGATGAACCGAAAAGCTGACATGCGCATTTAACCCCTCGGGGCCGGGAAATTCGGTGGGAAATCCACGTCTAGAGAGGATAGCGATATGAAGAAGCTTTCGATGGTGCTGCTGGCGATGGCGGTCGGCTTGTCGGCCCCTGCGGCGCTGGCGAGGGACCTCCGCGGTGACGCCTTCATCACGGCGATGAACGGCAACACGCTGGCCGGCAAGATGTCGGACGGCAAGGCATTCAACGTCTATTTCCTGCCCGGCGGCCAGTCCAGCTATCAGGAGGCCGGCGGCGGCCAGCCGCATTACGGCACCTGGAAGCTCGACAAGGCCGGCGACGTCTGTGTGGCCTGGGCCCCCGGCGGCCAGATGGCGAGCGGCTGCTTCAAGGTCGCGATTGATGGCGACAAGGTCACCTGGTCGAACAAGGACGGCAGCCAGGGCGGCTTGCTGCTCGGCGGCGTCGAGCCCCTGACCATGAGCAAGACGAAGTAGCTACCGCGGCGCGGTCGCAAGGCCGTTGGTGAAGGCCGCAATCCGCCGGCAGGCCTCGGTCAGGCTCTTCTCATCGACCACGAACGAGACGCGACAATGCCCTTCGGCACTCCGGCCGAAGGGCGTTGCATCGAGAATGGCCACGCCGGTCTTCTCGAAGAGACCCAGCGCATAGTCGTAGGCGCTCAAGCCCGTCCCCCGCACATCCAGCATCATAAACATCCCGGCTTCAGGCACATGCACCCGAAGGCCCGGGACCTGGTTCAATTGCCCAACTGCTGCATCGCGCCGGCGGCGATAGGCGTCGCGCATCTCCGCGACCGCAGGCATCGGCTCCGACAAGGCGCGCGTCGCCGCTTTCTGGATGAAGCCGGGCAGGCCGTATTGCGTGCTCAAGCCGAGGTCATGGGCAAAGCGGATCAGCTCCTTCGGCCCCACGATCCAGCCGATGCGCCAGCCGGTCATCGCATGCGACTTCGAGAGGCTGTTGATGGTGACGGTGCGCTCGGCCATGCCGGGCAGGCCGGCGATGCTCACATGGGGCTGCCCGAAGGTGAGGGCCGCATAGACCTCATCGGCAATCACCCAGAGATCCTTCTCGATCGCGAGCTTCGCCATCGCCTCCAGGGTCTCCCGCCGGAACATGGCGCCGGTCGGGTTGCCGGGGGTGGCAAAGACGATCGCCTTGGTCTTGGGCGTGATGGCGCGCGCGAGATCGTCGGGCTCGAGATGGAACTCGTTCTCCGGCCGCATCGGCACGCGGATGAGATTGGCGCCGGCGGCGCGGAAGGTCCCCTCATAGGTGAGGTACATCGGCTCCGGCACCACCACGTCGTCGCCATGATCGAGCACCAGCATGGAGGAGACGAAGAGGCCGCCCTGTGCACCGGCGACGGCGGCGACGTTCTCCGGGGTGACAGCCTGGCCGCTGGTCCGGCTGTGATGGGCGGCGATCGCCTGGCGCAATGCCGGCTGGCCGAGGATGTCGGTGTAATGCGTGTCGCCGGCATCGAGCGCCTCGACGGCTGCCGCCTTGATCGGCGCCGGGGTGTCGAAATCCGGGTCGCCGATCGAGAGGATGATCACGTCCTGGCCGGCGCGCTTGGCATGGACCGCGCGGTGATGGATTTCCCAGGCGCGCGCGCCTTCGCCGCCGATGCGGTGGGTGAAAGTCGAATAGCGCATGAAGCTGATCCGCTGGAGGTTTCCGCTAGCGTCTAGCCCGGCCGCGACCCGGAAATCAAGCCCGTCAAATAGGCTTAATGACTGACCGGACACGCTTTTTCCTAGAAGAATACGGCGATCGATGGCAGTCTGTGCCGGCATGCGCTGCCGGCGGTCGGGGGCAGCCGATGCTCGGCCTAAGGGGGAATCATGTTCGGACGCATCGCCAACCTGTTCAAAGCCTTCTTGAACATGTTCGTCGGCAGCATCGAGAAGCAAAATCCGGAGGCGCTGCTGGACCTGGAGAAGGAGAACCTGCGGAAGCAGATCGGCAACTTCAACCAGGGTCTCGCCGCCCATGCCGGTCTCGCGGAAAGGCTGATGGGGCAGGTCCGGAAGCTGGAAAGCGACCAGAAGGACCTGCGCGCCAAGGCCGCCGCCAACCTGAAGGCCGGCAACCGCGCCGCCGCCGGCCAGTATGCGCTGCGGCTGCAAACTGTCGAGCGCGAGCTCGAGGAGAACCGCAAGCAGCTCGAGCAGGCCGAGACCACCTACCAGAACATGGTGAAGGCCCGCGACGTGGCAGTGCAGAGCGCGCGGGCGAAGATCGAGAGCCTGCGCGGTGCCATCGCCGACATGCGGATGAACAACGCCATGGCCGAGATGCAGGAGATGGCGGCCGGCATGATCAGCGAGATCGGCGGCGGTGGCGACACGCTCAACCGCCTCCATGACATGGTCGAGGAGGAGCGCAACAAGGCGGCGGGGCGCGCCCGGGTCGCCAAGGACTCGATCGACATGGGCGAGGTCAACCTGAAGGAATCCGAGCAGAACGCCCTCGCCGACCAGGCGCTGGCCGACTTCGCGGCGCGCGAGGGGCTTTCGCTCGATTCCGGCCAGGCTCCCGCCGCGGCGGCGCCGCGGGCCATGGGCAGCGTCGCTGACAAGACCGAGGGCGTCGCGGAGAAGAACTGATGTCGCTCTCGCCCGAGGCCCCGGCCTGGGCTGCCGAGATCGCGCTGGCTTACGAGAGCACCGCCCAGGGCCAGTTCATCCTCTCGGGCAACGTCCATGACCGGATCCCGGTCAACGGCGCGCTGGTCAATCTCGGCGGCTTCATCGAGAAGGAGCTGCTGGCCAATTTCCAGGTGATCTTCACCTTCGATCTCGGCAACGGGCTCCGGATCGCCCGCGGCGGCGAGCTGCTGCAGGATTGGAGCGGCATGCGCCGCCTCGATCCCACCATCCGCCAGCCCCTGCAGGCGATCGAGCTCATCAGCAGCCTGCTGCGCTATCTCGGCAACCTGCAGGCGCTCCGGAAGGACCAGCCGCTCCACGTTGCCTGCATCCTGCGCGATGCCGACGACATCCTCCCCGCCAGCGGCGGCTGGAGCTACGAGCTCGGCGGCATTGCGAGCCTGCTCCGCGACTGGGCCGGCGAGCCGCCCTTCTCCGACCTGCCCTTCGTCAGCCTGATCATCGCCGACAACCTCAACGACCTCCATCCCTCGGTCGCGCTCAACCCGCGCGCGGCGAGGATCAAGGTGCCGCTGCCGACGGTCCCGGTCCTGGCTGCCGCGATCAAGCTGCTGCGCCGGGAGATGCCGGCCGCCTTCGAGGCCTCGCTCGGCGACGACGATGGCATGGCGGCCGCTCTGGCCGGCGTCGCCGTGACCGCCGTCGAAACCCTCTGCAAGCAGCGGGCGCATGAGAAGCAGCCGATCAAGAGCGCCGACCTCGTCGAGATCAAGAAGGCGCTGGTCGAGCGGGAAAGCAGCGGCCTGATCGAATTCATCGAATCCAAGCGTACTCTCGCCGACTATGAAGGCCAGGACGCGCTGAAGACCTGGCTGCAGCAGGACGTGGTGCTCTGGCAGCAGGGCGACCTGAAGGCTCTCCCCAAGGGCTATCTGATCTGTGGGCCGGTCGGTACCGGCAAGACCTATCTCGTCGAGTGCCTCGCCGGCGAGGCGGGCATCCCGGTCGTCAAGCTGAAGAACTTCCGCGACCGCTGGGTCGGCTCCAGTGAGGGCAATCTCGAGAAGATCATCGGTCTCGTCCGCGCCCTCGGCCGCTGCATGGTGTTCATCGACGAGGCCGACCAGGCGCTCGGCCGGCGCAGCGCCGAGACCAGCGACAGCGGCCTTTCCGGCCGGCTCTACGCCATGATCGCCCAGGAGATGAGCGACCCCGACACCCGCGGCCATGTGATCTGGATCCTCGCCTCGTCGCGGCCGGACATGATCGAGGTCGATCTCAAACGTCCGGGGCGCGTCGACGTGAAGATCCCGCTCCTTCCGACCACGACGACGGCGGAGAGTTCCAAGCTGCTGCAGAATCTCTGCCACCGCTACGGCCTCGAAGTTCCGGCTGAGCAGCTTCAGGCGCTGGGTGCCAAGATTCCCCTGCTCCTGACGCCGGGTGCTGCGGAAGCGATCGCCGTCAAGGGCTATCGCCTCGCCCGCACCAAGAACCTGCAGCCCATCCAGGCGATCGATGCCTGCCTCACCGGCTATCAGCCGCCGGTTCCCGGGGACGTGATGGAGTTCCAGATGCAGCTCGCGATCCGGGAGGCGACCGATCTTGCCTTCGTGCCGGACTCCCTGCGCAAGCTCGCGGCCGAGCGCGCCGCGCCGGCGATGGCCTGACCATGCGCTGGCTGAGCTATCTCTGGCATGCCTTCAACGCGCGGCCTTTCGGCATGCCAGTGCCGCCGCTCTGGTTCGCGGTCGTCGCGTCGGGGCTGCTCGGCTATTTCATCGCACCGCCGCTGGCACTCATCGGCCTCGGCGGCACGGCGCTCTTCACCGGACTCCTCGCCAGCAGCCAGCGCTTCCGGAACACCGTGGACGCACCGCTCCTGCCCCCGCCCGAGGACGAGCAGGTGGCGCTCCAGAAGCGCCTCGACCCGGAAAGCCGGGGCCGGCAGGCCAAGCTCGAGCAGCAATGCGCCGAGCTGCAGAAGGTCCTCGAAACCGCCAATGCCGGCCAGCAGCATATCGCCGGCGTCTGGCAGCTCGCCGGGTTGCACATGAAGCTGCTGGTGGCGCGTTCCGCGGCGCAGGCGGTCACCGACCACCACGACGAGAGCAAGGCGCTCGACGAGCAGCTCGCCGACCTGAAGAAACGCCTCGCCGCCGACGGCATCGA
>DATKNM010000292.1:0-6992 GCA_035541335.1 Binatia bacterium | reverse complement strand
CAGGATGGACGGACCCACGCTCATCAAGGAGCTCCGCGGCCGCCGCCCCGACATCCGCGTCATCTTCATCTCCGGCTACGCCGAGGACGCCTTCCGGAAGCGCGTCGACGCCGGCGAGGAAGCGCATTTCCTGATGAAGCCCTTCACCCTGAAGCAGCTCGCGGCCAAAGTGAAAGAGGTGCTGCCGTAGGGCGGCGCTCCTGAATCAAGGTCGACGGAAATTGTCAGAAGTGACCATTTCAGGCGTGGCGATGGAACAAACCGACGGCGTCTTGATTGCTGACCCTCCGAACCGGATTCTGCTCTATCCACCCCATAAGATCCATTCCGGCGGCTACGGGTTCGAGCATAACGTGGAGCTTGTAGGTGGCCCGTTTCAGGGCACCATGGTCGCATCGAGCTACGTAGGTCTCCCCGCGCTGCTGGCCTTTCATAGAGAGCTATTGACGCTGTACCGTACCCTGATCGGGGAGGCGCATTTGCCGGGTTTGTACGAGAATCTGGCTCTCTCGTTTGTGGGAGATGGGTTGGGTCATATCCGGGTCAATGTCGACGCGAGAGCGGGTCCCCTGATGGAGGTGCGCTTCTCATTCGAGCTCCACATCGACCAGACGCAGTTGCTAGCTATCATCGCTGGCATCGACCGGCACTTCCTGAGCATTCCCGCCCACGAGAGCCGCTGATCGCCCTGACTTGCCCTCTACTTCACCGTGATCCAGATCGTCTTGGTCTGCAGGTACTGGTCCAGCGCCTCGGCGCCGTTGTCGCGGGCGAGGGAGCCGGAGCGCTTGTAGCCGCCGAACGGGGTCTTCACGTCGCCCTCGGTGAAGCCGTTGACGGCGACGGTGCCGCAAGGGAGGCGCCGGGCGCAGCGGATCGCCCGGTCGATGTCCTGGGTGTAGAGCGTCGCATGGAGGCCGTAATCGGTGTCGCAGGCGACCCGCATCGCTTCCTCGATGCCATCGACCGCGATCACGCCGAGCACCGGGCCGAAGATCTCTTCCCGGGCGATGGTCATCTCCGGGGTGACGCCGTCGAACAGCGTCGGGTCGATATAGCTGCCCTTGGCGCCCTTGGTGGCACCCCCGCCGAGCAGGCAGTTCGCCCCCTCCTGCTTGCCGCGTTCGATATAGCCGAGCACCCGCTTCCGGTGGTCCTCGGTCACCATCGATCCCATCTCGGTCTCGGGGTCGAGCGGGTCGCCGACTTTGATCGTCTTCGCCTTGGCCAGCACCTTCCCCAGGAACTCGTCCTTCACGCGCTTGTCCACGATCTGGCGCATGTTGGCGGAGCAGTTCTGCCCGCCGTTCCAGAAGGCGGCCGTGGCCGCGTTGGCAACGAGGTCGTCGCTGATCGGCGCATCGTCGAGCACGATGAACGGGCTCTTGCCGCCCATCTCCAGCCCGACGGTCTTCTGGTTGCTCTCCGCCGCGTATTTCAGGAAATAGGCGCCGACCTCGGTCGAGCCGGTGAAGGAGACGGCGTCGATGCCGCGATGCCGCCCGATCGGCTCGCCCGTCGTCTCGCCGAAGCCCGGCAGCACGTTCAAGACGCCGTCCGGCACGCCGGCTTCCTGCGCCAGCGCCGCGAGGCGGAGTGCCGTCAATGGCGTCTGCTCCGCCGGCTTCACGATCGCCGAGCAGCCGGCGGCCAGCGCCGGGGCGAGCTTCCACGCCGCCATCAGCAGCGGGAAGTTCCAGGGCAGCACCAGCCCGACGACGCCGATCGGCTCCTTGACGATGAAAGCGAGGGCGTTCTCGCCGGTCGGCGAGACCTTCCCGAAGGTCTTGTCGATCAGCTCGGCATACCAGTGGAAGAAGTTCGGCACCTCGTTGCCGATCTCGTGCAGGCAGTCCTTGATGGTCTTGCCGCTGTCGAGGCTCTCCATCACGGCGAGCTCTTCCGCATGCTCCTTCACCAGCGCCGCGAGGCGCAGCAGCACGTCGCGGCGATGCTCCGGCGCGCTCCGGGACCAGACGCCGCTCTCGAAGGCGCGGCGCGCGGCGGTGACGGCACGGTCGACGTCGGCGCCGTCGCAATGGGCGACCGCCCCGATGACGGCGCCGGTCGCCGGATTGACGTTCTCGAACCTCTTGCCGGCGGCCGCCGGCTGGAACTTTCCGTCGACGAAGGCGAGCGCCGGCAGGTCGAGGCCGGCGGCGACTTCCCGATAATGTGCGGCGTTCGTCACAATGCCCTCGCTTGCCATTTGCCTCTTGATTGCAGGCACGCTAGCGGTGCGCTGCGGCGGGGAATTGACCAGGAATGACGGGAACTTGACGCGGCCTCCCGGTGCGCTATCTCGGCCGCCGCCTGAACCGGGCGGCCGGGCCGTGCGACAATTCACCTGCGTCGCCGACGTTCCCGGCGTCAGCCTATGGTCAGAGCGACGGCGTATCGCTTCTCGCCCGGGACGCTGCTGGAGATCGGATTGTCTGCCTTCGACACGTCACACCCAGGCTACGGCGTTGCCCGCTTGGACGAGCCGTCCAGGGTCCTCGGCCTGCCCTGGCCGCTCGCCGCCTGCATCGCGCTCCAGCTGCTCGCATGGACCGTGATCCCGACCGCCGCCACCACCGCGATCGATCCCGCGACGATGCAGCTCGGCATGTGGGGGCGGGAATTCGGCCTCGTCCAGGCCGGGCATCCGGCGCTTGCCTCCTGGGCGCTCGATCTCGCCTATGCCCTCTTCGGCGTGCACAAATGGGTGAGCTACGGCACCGCTGAGGTCTTCCTTGCCGGCGCTACCGTCTGCATCTATCTGGCCGGCCGCGTGCTGCTCGACGAGGCCCGCGCCGTTGCGGCGGCGATGCCGGTCGCCGGCCTCGGTGCCGCCGCCATCGCCTTCGACAGCCGCCTCGCCATGCTGCCCTTCGCCGCCGCCTTCGTCTTCGCCCTCTGGCAGGCAGTGGAGACCGACCGCGCGCGCTGGTGGATCTTCGCCGCCGTCGCCGCAGGCCTCGGCCTCTATGCCGATCTCGCCATGGGCTTGACGCTCGCTTCGGGCGCGCTCTGGATCCTCGGCGATGCGAAGGCCCGCGGCCGGTTCAAGGCCGGCACGCCCTATCCCGGCGTCGGGCTGCTGTTGCTGTTCGCGGCGCCGCTGATGGTCGCCCTCATCCGCGCGCTCGGCGCAACGGCGAGCCCTGCCTCCCTCCGCGATCTCGGCATCGCCCTCGCATCCATGGCGGCCGTCGCCGTGATCGGCGGCGCGGTCGGCCTTCGCGCCAAGCCCGCGGCCGAAAGGGTCGCGCGGCGCCGGCGGGTCTATCTCGTCCTCATCGGCCTCGTCCCTGCCGTCATCCTTCATGACGTCGCGAGCCTGCCGCTGCTGGGCCTGGCGCTGCTGGGATTGTGGCCGCGCGCGACCTCGCGGAGCGGGCCGCGGATGCTGGCCGCGGCGGCGGCCGTGACGCTCATGCTCGCCGCCGGGTTCGGCTGGCAGCAATACCGCAACTTCGCCGTGGGATCGGCGCCGACGGTCTTCTCCTATCCCATGGGGCACATCGCCCATCGCTTCGAGAAGGTCTGGCACCGCGCCACCGGCGTGCCGCTTGAGATCGTCGCCGGCGATCCCGGGACCGCGGCGCTGGTCGGGCTGAAGGCGCAGGATTTTCCCACCATGTTCGCCGATCTCGATCCGCGGCAATCGCCGGGCGTGACGCCCGAGCGCATCGCCCGCGACGGCATGCTGGTGGTCTGGCGCGACGGCGACGCCTGGACGCCGCCGCCGGCCCTCATCGCCGGCCGCGCGACCGGCAACGTCTGGATCCGCTGGTCGAAGACCTCGCCGAACGCGGCGCGGATTCCCTTCCGCTACGCGATCATTCCGCCACAGGTTTCCCGGCAGGATTTCCGGTAGGCGTCGCCGGAGCCGCAGCCCGCTCGCGCCCGGAGAGCGCGCGTTCCAGGGTCGCCAGCAGCAGGTCCTTGTCGACGGGCTTGCGGATCAGGGCATAGGCGCCGGCCTCGCGGAGCGCGGCATCGGTCAGGCTGGCGCTGAAGGCGGAGCAGATCAGGCAGGGGAAGTCCGGCCGGATCGCACGCACCGCCGCCACCAGTTCGAGGCCGGTGAGCTCGTGCATGTGCTGGTCGGTGATCAGCACGTCCCAGGTCGCGGGCAGCTCGCGGAAATCGTTCAGCGCCTCCCGCGGCCGCACATAGGGCACCACCTCGAAGCCGAGCCGCTCCAGCAGCAGGTGCATCATGTCGCAAAAGTCGGCGTCGTCATCGACCAGCAGGATGCGCCGCTTGCCCCGCGACGCCACGGCCGCCGCTGCCGCCGCCGCCGCTGCGCCGCGCACCACCTCGACCGCGACCCGCGGGAAGGCGATCTCGATCGACGTGCCGGCGCCCTCGCGGCTGCGGGCGATCAGCGCCGCGCCGTGGGCGAGCACGATGCCGCGCACCACGGCGAGGCCGAGCCCGGTGCCGTGGCCCTTCTCCTTGGTGGTGAAGAACGGCGTGAAGGCCTGCTCCAGCAACGCCGCATCCATGCCGAGCCCGGTATCGCCGACCACCAGCGAGACATGGGGCAAAGCGGGATCGAACGCGCCGGCGATCGCGAAGGCGGTGCCGTCGGTCTCGTCCCACACGGTGACTGTATCAGCGGCCCGGTCATCGCGGGCGAAGGCCGCCAGCACCTCGGCCGGCAATGCCGTGCGCCGCACCCGGACGGTGACGCTGCCCGCGCGCCCGCCGAGCGCATCCTGGGCGTTGATGCAGAGGTTGAGCAGCACCTGGCCGAGCTGGTCGCGGTCCGCCTCCACGACCGCGTCGGGGTCGCCGTTGTGGCAGTGGAACTCGACCGTGCCCGCGGCGGAGGCGAACATCAGCTCCTCGATCTCGCCGAGCAGCTCCGAGAGATGGAAGCGCCGCCGCGTCATCCGGGTCCGCCGCGTGAAGGTCAGGATCTGCTCGACGAGCGCGCGGCCGCGGCGGCCGGCCGTCAGGATGCGCTGGGCATAGCGCGCGGCGGACGGCTGCTCCGCCCCCTGCTGCTGATCGGCGGCGTCCTCGACGATGAACTGCGCATAGCCGAGGATGGCGCCGAGGAAGTTGTTGAAGTCGTGGGCGATGCCGCCGGCGAACTGGCCGAGCGCCTCCAGCTTCTTCGATTCCTGGCTCTGGCGCTCCAGGCGCTGCAGCTCCTCCTCGTGGCGCCGCCGCTCGGTCAAGTCGCTGATCGACCCCAGATAGCCGGAGAAGCTGCCGTCGGCGTCGAAGCGCGGCACCGCCTCCACCATCACCCAGGCGAGGCTGCCGTCGATCCGGCAGAGCCGGAATTCGTGGCGGAACCGGGCGCGCGCCGTCACCGCCTCCCGCCAGCCCGCGATCAGCGCGGCGCGGTCCTCGGGATGCACCGCGCCGATCCAGCCTTCGCCGCGGGTCTGCTCCCGGGTGAAGCCGGTCAGCTCGGTCCAGAGGTCGTTCACATAGACGTTGCCGCCCTGGGCATCGGTCTCGTAGATGCCGACCGGCACCGCCTCGACCAGGGCGCGGTAGCGCTGCTCGCTCTGGGCGAGGCCGCGGGTCTTGGCGGCGACCTGGCGCCGCAGGCTGGCGTTCCAGGCGAAGAGTGCCGCACCCGCGAGCGCGCCCAGCAGCAGCGCCCAGGCCAGGAACCGCAGCACCTTGTCGTCGAGCAGCGAAGCGAGCGGTTGCCCGGTCCAGCGCTGCTCGATCGCCTGCCGCTCCTCCGGCGTGATGCGGGCGAAGCCGGCGGCGATGAAGTCGCGCAAGGCCGCATCGTCCTTCCTGACCGCCCAGGAGACCGGGGTGGTGTAGAGCGGCAGCGAGGCGTGGAACTCCTTCTGCAGCTTCATCTGGTAGAGCCGGCGCATGCCGGTCGCCTTGCCGCTGCAGAAGACGTTGACTTCGCCGCGCGCCGCCGCGGTATAGAGCGCGTCCCAGCTCGCATAGTTGCGCAGCCGCGGCACGCCCTGCTTCGCCAGCCATTCGGCGCAGGTGCCGCGGTCCATCACGCCGACGGTGAAGCCCTCCAGGCTCTGCACGCTGCCGATGCCGGTGATGTCGCGGTCGAAGAAGATCACGACCTGGATCTGCTCCGCCGGCGCCGGCGCCAACAGGTATTTCTCCAGCCGCTCCTCGGTGCCGACGACGAAGCCGGAGACGTCGGCGGTGCCTTCGTCCAGCATCTGCAGCCGGCGGTCGCGGCCGACGGGGATAAAGGTGAGCGCCACCCCGGTCTTACTGGACCAGAGATCCCAGAGGTCGCGCATGATGCCCTGGACCGCGCCGTTCTCCGGCCGGAAGGAGTAGGGCGCGTAGTCGTCTTCCATGCTCAGGGTGAGATGTGTCGGCGGCGTGAATTCGTCCGCCGTCGCCTGGCCGCCCCCCGAGCCTGCGAGCAAACCGGCGACCAGCGCCGCCGGCACGGCGGCGGCCGCGATCCGCGCAATGAACGTTCGATGCACCGTCATCCGGCCCCACCCGGATCAATGAACTCCCGGAATCCTATGCCGCGGCGACGTTTCTGCCAAGCAAGCCGCGGTAAGGCCTGGATTGACGTCTCACGGGGCGAAAGCTTGAATGCCCCCGATGCAGATCGCGATCGCCCAACCGAGCCTCGGACCGGTGCCCTCTGGACCTACGTCCTCCGGGTCGGCGTCCTCCGGGTCGGCGTCCTCCGGGCCGGCGCCCGCCGCCTTGCTGCCCCGCATCGCGACGGGAATGGGCCGCGTGCCGCCGACCGCCCTGCTGCTGCTGGCGATCCTCTGCGTCCAGCTCGGCGGGGCCCTCTCCACCGTCCTCTTCTCCACCATCGGCCCCATCGGCACCGCGTTCCTCAGCGCCGCCTTCTCCGCCGCGGTGGTGACCGCGGTCGAATGGGGGCGCCGGCACGTCGGAATGGGCGACGCCGGCGCGATGGCGCCCGTTCATGCGTTGCGCAAGCACGGATTCCTGATCCTGCTCTTCGGCCTCGACAATGCGCTCCTGGCGCTCTGCTATTTCCTCGCGCTGCAGACCAT
>DATKNM010000291.1:0-5988 GCA_035541335.1 Binatia bacterium | reverse complement strand
CCGTCCTTGTGCACGAAGCGGCCGTCGGCGTTGGCGCTCATCATGTCGATGTCGGAGCAGGCGGTGAGGTCGGCCGGCTGGCGCGAGCCGACCTCGAGATAGACCGCCGTCGCGCCCGACCGGTTGATCATGTGATGACCGTTGCCGGAGTTCTTCGGGAAGGCCGCGCAGTCGCCGGCGCGCAGCACCGTCTCGCCGCCGTCCTCGACCAGGATCAGCTCGCCTTCGAGCACATAGACGAATTCGTCCTCATGCGAATGCCAATGGCGCTGGCTCGACCAGTTGTTCGGCGGCAGGCGCATGAGGTTGACGCCAAAATCCCGGAGGCCGCCGGCATCGCCGAGCCGCTGCCGAATGCGATCGGCCGAGAGTGCGTCGAAGGGCGGCGGGTAGCCGACACCCTTGCGCTCCGGCACGGCAGCGAGGTCGATCTTCGGCATGGCACCGCTCCCAGCAATGATCGCAGGACGATGAAGACGCTTTTGACGCGGATCGAACTACTCGAAAGTCTCCAGCAGCTCTTCGTCGGGGTTGGGCGGCCGAAAACGCATCAGCCATTGTTCAAGCCATGCGCAAATGAGTCCGGCCAAGAAGACGCCGACGGACCCGGCAAGCACGATGAGCACGACGATACCCCATCCTTCCAGGCCAAGCCCATGGCCCGCCAATGCGCCGAGCCAAGCAAAGGGAAATGCGAACAGCGCGCGCACCACCGGCTTGAGCCATGCCGCGGTGTGGATACCCCACCACCAAACGCGTTGATGCCAAGACCGGTCATTCCCGAAGGAGGAGCTTCCACGGCGGCGTGTCGGCACAGTGGAAGACAGCAGCGCGGCACCCAGCGTGGCGAACAAGGGTAGTGACGTAAAGAACACCGTCGACGCCAAGATGCCCTGATCCAACCCCAGCATGGGAGCGCCGTACCAAGTCGCGACGGCGGCCGCGAACGAAAGCACCAGAATCGCCACGGGCGTGACGATCCGGACTGCGGTGCGGAATAAGCCCCGAACGAAATCTGATGGGATAGATCCCACGCGTGAAGTCTCCGCAAGACCGTGTCGATGATATGCTGGAATCGGAACGGCCGGAAAGAGGCGGTCGACTCTACCCTTTCACCGCGCCCGCCGTCAGTCCGGAGACGATGCGCCGCTGCAGCGCCAGCACCAGCAGGATCAGCGGCGCCGTCACGATCACCGAGGCGGCCATGATTCGGCCCCAAGGGATCTCGTACCCGCCGGCGCCGGAGATGAGGGCGATGGCGACGGGGACGGTGCGCTGCTCCTCCGAGAGGGTGAAGGTCAGCGCGAACAGGAACTCGTTCCAGGCGAGGATGAAGGCGAGGAGCCCGGTCGCGACCAGGGCCGGCGCCATCACCGGCAGGAAGACGTCGGTGACGATGCGCCAGGCCGGCGCGCCGTCGAGGATCGCCGCCTCCTCGAGCTCCATCGGCAGCTCGCGCATGAAGGCGGTCAGCACCCAGGTCGAGAACGGCAGGGTGAGGATGAGATCGGCGAGAATGAGGCCCCAGAGGCTGTCATAGAGACCGGCGACCTGGATCAGCTCGAACATGCCCGTAAGCACGGCGATCTGCGGGAACATGGAGACGCTGAGGATCACGAAGGCGATGCCGCCGCGGCCCAGGAACCGCAGCCGCCCGAGGGCATAGGCGGCGGAGACCGAAAGCCCCAGCGACAAAGCCGTGGTGACGGCGGCGACGATGGCGGAATTCAGGATGTTGCGGGCGAAGGGCTGCTCGCGGAAGAGCGCCACGTAGTTCTCGAAGGTGGGGTTCTTCGGCAGGAGGTCGGCGGTGAAGAGGCCGCTGCCGGTCTTCAGCGAGGAGACGACCGCCCAGTAGAACGGAAAGACCGCATAGAGAACGATCGCCGCGACCAGCAGCAGGAAGGCGACGCGGCCGAAGAGTTTCCATATCCGCCTCATGCGCGGGCTCCGGCGACGCGGATCCGGCCCAAGGTCACGACGAGCGCGGCGAACAGCGCCACCATCAGGAACAGGAAGGTGGCCGCGGCGGAACCCATCCCGCCCTGTTGGAAATCGATCAGCTGCTGCCGGGCATAGACCGACATGGAGGCGGTCGACGGATTGTCGCCGGTCAGCACGTAGATCACGTCGAAGACCCGCATGGCATCGAGGCTGCGGAAGACGACGGCGACCAGCAGGGCCGGCCGGATCAGCGGCAACGTGACCTCGAAGAACACCCGGACCGGATGAACGCCGTCCACCCGCGCCGCCTCGTAGATCTCCCGCGGCAGGACCTGGAGCGCCGCGAGCGACAGCAGCGCCATGAAGGGCGTGCCCTTCCAGACATCGACGGCGATCACCGAGATCATGGAAAGGACCGGATCGGCGAGCCAGGCCCAGGGCTTTGCGATGAGGCCGAGGCCGAGCAGCACGGCATTCACCACGCCGTATAGGTCGTTCAGCATCCAGCCCCACATCCGCGCGGAAACGACCGTCGGAATCGCCCAGGGGATCAGCACCGCGGCGCGCACCAGCCCGCGGCCCGGCAGGTGGGCGTCGAGGGTGAGGGCGATGACCAGGCCGAGCAGGGTCTCGATCGTGACCGAGATCAGGGTGAAGCCGAGGGTGTTGAGGACCGCGCGCCACCAGTTGGGATCCGCGGCGAGGTCGCGGTAATTGCCGAGGCCGATGAATTGCGCGTCGCCGAAATCGCCGAGCCCGGCATCGGTGAAGCCGAGCAGGATGGTGCGGAGCAGCGGCCAGCCGGCGATCAGCGCCAGCACCGCCAGCATCGGCGCGAGAAAGGCCCAGGCGGTGACGGCGCGCCGGGCCGCCAGGGAGCGCATTCTCGTTACTTCCAGCTGGTGCGGACGCTGGAGAAGTTGTCGGCGGCGTTGCTCTCACCCGAGAGGGTCGCATGGACCGCGCGTACGAACTCGCTGGAGAACTGGTTGTACTTGCGCCCCGCGACCGCCGCCGGGCGCGTCGCGACGCCATTGAGGATGGCAGCGAAGGTCGAGAAGAACGCATCGTTCTTCAGCTCCGGCTCCTGATAGACGATCTTCAGCGAGGGATTGAACGCGCCCTTCAAGGCACGGCGCTTCTCCTCCTCGGGGCCGGTGAGGTAGAGCACGAGATCGACCGCCTCCTTCGGGTGGGCGGAGTACTTCGAGACCGCCAGCGACTGGCCGCCGAGGGCGCCGGCATGCACCGCCTTGTCGCCGTCGCCCTTCGGCAGCGGCGCCACGCCGACCTTGCCCTTGACCGGACTGTCGGCGGCGTTGACCAGCGCCCAGGCATAGGGCCAGTTGCGCATGAAGACCGCCTTGCCGGACTGGAAGGCGCCACGCGCCTGCTCCTCGTCATAAGAGAGCACGCCCTCCGGCGAGATGGTGCCGATCCAGCCGCGTGCGCGGTCGATCGCCGCGGCGGCCTGTGGGTTGTTGAAGGTAGCCTTGCCCGCATTGTCGAGCAGCATGCCGCCGCCGTTGCTGGCGATCCATTCCAGCGCATTGCAGAGCAGGCCTTCATAGGCGCGACCCTGCCAGACATAACCCTCGATGCCGCTCTCGCCGGTCATCACCTTCTTCGCGTCGTCCTGGAGCTCGGCCCAGGTCTCCGGGACCTTGAGCTGGTATTTGTCCAGAAGGTCCTTGCGGTAATAGAGCATGCCGGCATCAACGAACCAGGGGACCGCCACCAGCTTGCCGTTGACCGTGTTGTTGACGATCAGGGTCTGGAAGTAGCCGCCGAGCCGGCCCGGCCCGATGAGCTGGTTCAGATCCAGGAACTGGTTGGCGAGGATGCCGGGCCAGACGACGTCGATCTGGAACACGTCGATCTTGTCCGACTTCGCGGCGAGCAGGCTCTGATAGAGCGCCAGGCGCTCATTGGCATCGGCGGGTGTCGAGACCAGGCGTACCTCATTGCCGGTCTTCGTCGCCCAGGCCTGCGCGCCGTCGCGGCAGAGTTCCATCTCGATGCCGAGCGAGGAGCAGGAGATCGAGACTGTGACCTTCGCCGCGGCGGGCGAAGCGGCGATTGCAGACAGTGAGAGCGCGGCGGCGACGAGCAGACCGGCACGGAACATGGCGTTCTCTCCCGCTGGAGGGGCGCGCTCTCGCGGCGCGACGCCTATGGGAAACCGGAAGAACGCCGCTTGGTTCCGCTGATTCGGGGTGTGGAAATTCGCGCGGCCGGATGATCCAGCCCGCGCGCTACATATGAATGGTCGAGCTCACGATCCCGAGGGCCGCTTCCTTGATCGCTTCGTTGTGCGTCGGGTGGCCGTGGAAGGCGCGGGCGACGTCCTCGGCGGAGGCCTTGAACTCCATCGCCATCACGCATTCATGGATCATGGTGCCGGCATTGGGGCCGAGGATATGGGCGCCCAGCAGGCGATCGGTCCTCGCGTCGGCGATCAGCTTCACGAGCCCGTCCGTCTCGCCGGCGGCCTTGGCGCGGCCGTTGGCGATGAAGGGGAACTTGCCGATCTTGTACTGGATGCCGGCGGCCTTCAGCTCCTCTTCGGTCTTGCCGACCGAGGCCAGCTCCGGCGCCGTATAGACGATGTTGGGGCAGGTCTCGTAGTTCACATGGCCCGCCTGGCCCGCCAGCATCTCGGCGAGAGCGACACCCTCCTCCTCGGCCTTGTGGGCCAGCATCGGCCCGGCGATCACGTCGCCGATCGCATAGATGCCGGGCACGTTGGTCTTGAAATGACCGTCGGTCGCGACCCGGCCCTTCTCGTCGCGCTGCACGCCGGCCATCTCCAGGCCGAGGCCGGAGACATAGGGCCGGCGGCCGATCGAGACCAGCACCACGTCGGCGTTCATCGTCTCCGCGGCACCGCCCTTGGCGGACTCGACGCTGACGGCAAGGGCATCGCCCCCTGGTTGGCCACTCGGCTTCACGCCGGTCACCTTGGTCGAGAGCTTGAAGGCGATGCCCTGCTTCTGCAGCACCTTCTGGAACTGCTGGCCGATCTCGACATCCATCGTCGGGACGATCCGGTCCAGGAACTCGACCACGGTCACCTGGGCGCCGAGCCGGCGCCAGACCGAGCCAAGCTCGAGGCCGATCACGCCGCCGCCGATCACCACCAGGTGGCCCGGCACCTTCTCCAGCGCGAGCGCGCCCGTCGAGGAGACGATCTTCTTCTCGTCGATCGCGATCCCCGGCAGCGGCATCGGCTCGGAGCCGGTCGCGATCACGATATGCTTCGCCTGGACGGTCTCGCCGGAGCCCGGCGCCGCCAGCACCTCGACCCGGCCGCCGCCGAGCAGCCGGCCGGTGCCCTTCAGGTAGGTCACCTTGTATTTCTTGAACAGGAACTCGACGCCCTTGGTGAGGTCGCCGACGACCTTGTCCTTGCGCGCCATCATCTTCGGGAGGTCGAGGCCGACTTTCTCGACGCTGATGCCATGGGCGGCAAGATGATGCGCCACCTTCTCGTATTCCTCCGAGGAGGAGAGCAGCGCCTTCGAGGGGATGCAGCCGATGTTGAGGCAGGTGCCGCCGAGCGCGCCCCGGCTCTCGATGCAGGCGGTCTTCAGCCCGAGCTGCGCCGCCTTGATGGCGCAGACATAGCCGCCCGGCCCGCCGCCGATCACCACCACGTCGAATGTCTGTTCGGCCATTTGTCGGTTCCTGGAGTTAAGTTTGATGGGCCTCAGGCTGTGGCAAGACCCTCATCCCGTCCTTCTCCCTATGGGAGAAGGGGCGCTGCCGCCGAAGCCTTTCTAGCACAGAAGCAGCGGGTGACTGGGTGAGCTCCCTCTCCCGCAGGGAGAGGGTTGGGGTGAGGGTCTGGAAGCTGCCTGAGACAATGCAAGGTCGGGCTCAGTTCGAAATCAAGACCACGGCGCGTTCCTGGTCGGGGCCGTAGACGGCCATCTTCAGGAAGTCGTCGTGGGATGCCGGACGCGCGGTCTGGGAGCGCGCGGTCTGGCGCTTCTCCCGGCTGATCCAGGGATCGTTGACATAGACGTTGGCGTCGTCGATCGC
>DATKNM010000290.1:0-2256 GCA_035541335.1 Binatia bacterium | reverse complement strand
CGTGATCGACTCCTTCGGCTGGGACCGCGTGGTCTGGGGCAGCGACTGGCCGGTCTGCACGCTCGGCGCATCGCTCGGCGCCTGGGTCAGCGCAACCCACGAGATCATTGCCGGAGCGAGCGCCGAGAATCAGACGAAGCTCTTCCGGGGCAACGCCGAGCGGATCTATCGTATCACTTAGCGCGCGACTTGCGCTTCTTCGGCATCGCCTTCCTGGCCGCTGCCGCTTTGCCGCGCGGGCCGTAGCTCTTGAACTTTTCGATCACCCGGGCGATCTCGTCATCGGGCAGGATCCGGGCGCCGCCGATCGCGAGCGTGAGGTAGTACTGCTTCGCCAGGGTCTCGATCTCGACCGCGAGCCAGAGCGCCTTCTTGATGGTGGAGCCGGTGGCGATCACGCCGTGATTGCCGAGCAGACAGCAGGTCCGGCCTTCGAGCGCCTGCATCGCCGCCTGCGAGAGCTCCTCGGTGCCGTAGGTTTCGTATTTCGCCACCCGGATGTCCGGCCCGCCGGAAGCCCCCACCATGTAATGCACGGCGGGAATCGGCTTGTGGCAGATCGCTAAGGCGGTGGCGTAATTGCTGTGGGTGTGGACCACCGAGCCCACTTCCGGCCGGTCCTGCATGATGCGGAGATGGAAGCGCCACTCGGAGGACGGTGGCAGCCTGCCATCCCAGGCGGTGCCGTCGCCCTTGATCCGCGTCGAGACGATGTCCTTCGGGTCGAGGTCCTCGTAGGGCACGCTGGTCGGCGTGATCAGCATCCGGCCGCCGTAGCGGGCGCTGATATTGCCCGAGGTGCCCTGGTTGATGCCGAGGCTGTTCATCGCACGGCAGGCCGCGATGATGCCCTTGCGAAGCTCCAGTTCCGCCTTGTCCATGGTCGTGGTCCTTGAATTCCGATCTTGAGGCTTCAATACGTCATCCCCTGCCGCAGCGCCAGGATCCGGTCGGCGATCTCCATGAAGCCGGCGCCGCCGCGGGCTTCCGCGACATAGGCGGGCATCGCGGGCATCCGGCCGAGGAAGTCGCGGACATTGGCGACGCCGCAGGCATAGGGAAAGAAGCCGAACATGGGCGCGTCGTTCGGGCTGTCGCCGCAGAAGACGAAGCGCTCCCGGGCGGCGTCGAGGTCGATGCCGAGCACGTCGCGGGCGAAGAGCCGGGTGGTCGAGAGCTTGTCGTGACGGCCGAACCAGCCGTTGACATGGATCGAGGAGACCTTCGCGGTGGCGCCCGCCGCCTCGAACAGGGCCACGATCCGGTCGATGGCGGCCGGCGGCAGCGGCGGCACGTCCTCGCGGAAATCGATGGCGAGGTCGGCCTCGCGATAGGCCTGGTCCGCGGCGAGGGCGGAGCCCGGCACCTCGGCGAGGATCCGCTGCCCGAGCGCCGCGAGCTTGCGGCGGTTCTCCGCGCGCTCGGCCTCATCGGCCACGAACCGCCGCGTCATCTTCCGGGTCTCGTGGTCATAGCGGAAATAGAAGGCGCCGTTCTCGCCGACGATGCCGCTGACTGGCCAGAAGCGCGCGATCATATCGCACCAGCCGGCCGGCCGGCCGGTGATCGGCACGATGGCGAGGCCTGCAGCCTGCAGCCGCTCCAGCGCGGCGTAGGCCTCGGCCGGGAGCCGGCCGTCGGTGGTCAGCGTGTCGTCGATGTCGGTGAGGACGGCCACGAGGCCGCGCGCGACGGGCGCGGGAAACTCCGCAATGGGACGCATTTTCTGTGCTTCGGATTCCCCCGGCCGCATGGTCGGGCGCCATCAGAGCACGGGCCGGTGGCGCCGACAACTGGCCCGGCCGAATCAGACCTGCTCAGGTGAGCCAGGTGCCGGAGGGGGCGGAGCGCGTGACCAGATAGGCCCGGGCGCCGAACTGGCGGAGGAACGACGCATAGTCGCGCTCGGGGTCGGGCAGCAGCGCGCCGAGCGTGGAGAGCCCGTCGGCGACCGCAGCGCTCGACGCCAGCACCGTCACCGAGCGATCGAGGTCCGAGCAGACGAGCCGCTCCGGATCGACGATGTGGTTGAACCGGCCGCTGGGCTCGAACAGCAGGCCGCGTCCCGCCGAGGTGGCGACCGCCCCGGTCGGGAGATCAATCTCGGTCACCAGACGGGCGTGGTCGGCAGGATCCGGCACGCCGATCCGCCAGGCCGTGCCGTCCGGCCGGCGATCGATGGCCAGGGTCTCACCCAGATTGACCAAGGTGTGCCGGAAGCCCAGCGTCTGCAGCAGCTCGCCGATCTGGTCGCTG
>DATKNM010000289.1:0-6087 GCA_035541335.1 Binatia bacterium | reverse complement strand
TCCCTCCGACCAGGCGACCGAGAGCGAATGGGACCGCGTGCTCGGCGTCAACCTGAAGGGCGTGTTCTTCGCCAACCGCTACGCCATCCCGGAGCTGGAGAAGACCGGCGGCATCATCGTCAACATCGCCTCCGATGCCGGCCTCACCGGCAATGCGGGCGCGGCGATCTACTGCGCCTCGAAAGGCGGCGTCGTCATCCTGACGAAGGCGCTGGCGATCGAGCTGGCGCCCCGCGGCATCCGCGCGCTCGCGATCTGCCCCGGCGACGTCGATACGCCGATGCTGGACTACCAGGCGCGCACCTTCGGCGCGGGCGATCCCGAGGGCTATCTCGAATCCCTGCGCAGCAGGTATCCGCAAGGGGCCAAGGCGCGCTTCGTGAAGCCGGAGGAGATCGGCGAGCTTGTCTTCATGGCCGCGTCGTCGAAGCTCGCGGCGCTGACCGGCGCCGCCATCAGCTTCGATTTCGCCATCACCGCCGGATATTGAGGCGATGGCGATCGACCGCGCGCCGATCGACCAGATGATCCTCGACGTCGGCGCGCCGGCCTTCCGCCGCCTGGCACTCCTGTTCGCCGAGGAGACCCGCGGGGCCGTCGTCGAGATCCGCCGCCTCCTCGACGCCCAGGATTGGCGCGAGCTCGGCCGCCAGGCCCATTCCCTGAAGAACTCCACCGCGAGCTTCGGCCTCGCCGCGCTCTCGGCGACCGCCCTGCTGCTGGAGCGCGCCGCCGATGCCGGCGAAGCGGAGGCGGCGGCGGAGCAGGTGGGCACCCTCGAAGTCTCCGCGGTCGCGGAGCTCGCGGCACTGGAAGCGCTGCTGAACGGGCTCGATCTCTCGGCCTAGAACGGCTGAGCTACGCGTGCAGCTCCGACATCGCCGGCTCTTCGCCGCCGTCGGGCGATTCATGCCAGTGGGCGAGTTTGCGGTAGATCGTGGAGGCGCTGATCTCGAGCAGTGCTGCGGCCTTGACGATGTTGCCGTCGCTGGCGCGGATCGCCTGCTCGATGGCGTTTCTCTCGGTGATGCGGAGCGGCTGGATGCCTTGTCCGGACCCGCCGTTGCCGTTATGGCCGCTCAGGCTCTCGACCATGGAATTGAGGCGCCGCCGCTCCAGCACGTTGCCGAGCGTAATCAACAGCCGGTCGGCGTTGAACGGCTTCACCAGGAAATCGAGCGCGCCCTCGCGCATCGCCTCGACCGCGCGATTGAGCGAGCCGTCGGCGGTGATGACCACCACGGCGGCGTGGATCTCGCGGCTGCGGATGTGTTTCAGGACGTCCAATCCGTCCATGTCGGGCAGGCGGAGATCGAGCAGCACCGCGTCGGTCCGGCGCTGGGTGATGTCGGCCAACGCCTCCTGGCCGGTCATGCAATGGCGCGCGCGGAACGGGCCACGCTTCAGGTACTCCAGATAGACCCGGGCCATCGAGAGCGTATCCTCGATCAGCAGGACATCGGAGAGCTCGGAATCCGTCATACGAAAGCTTCCCCCGGATTCGACCGGCAGACGTTAGCTTCACTCCCCGGCATGCGGCAATAGGAACCTGCACTCCCAATGGTCGCCCAATGTTCGACTGAGGATTGCCGACTCCGCGTCCACGCCATATAACAAGGGCGGGGAAGGCGAACGGCCCTGTGACAGCCCGAGGGATAACCCGGGGCGCGGGGTCGATGGGTGGACGGGACCCGATGGATAACGCGCAGATGGGCGCCGCTGGGGCGGAGCAGCGGCGCGAGCCGCGCTTCAGGTTCGACGGCGCGACGCTGCTGGTGTTCGACGATGCGGAGATGCGCCGCACCGTCGCCGTCACGCACTACTACAATGTCTCGCGCCGCGGCGCCTGCGTGCTGCCCCCCGCGACCGCCGGGCTGGAGGTCGGCAGCCGCTTGACCATGCTACCGCAGCCCTATCTCGAGAAGCGGGAAGTGGTCGTGGTCCACCGGCTGGCGGGCTCCCTGCATCTGGAGCTTCCCGACAGCCAGGAATTCAGCGAGTTCGAGGTGGCCGAGATGGTCCGCTCGATGACGGCCGTCACGCGCTGAAGCAGCGACGCCGCGCTCAGCCTTTCGACAGCAGCGACGAGATCACCACGGCGCCGGGGAACACCATCGCCATGTGGGTCGGCGTGATGCGGAGTACGGTCGCGATGGTGGGGCCGATCTTCGGCAGGTCGAGCGAGACCTTGTCGCCGACATGCACCGGCCCATGCGACTCCACCAGGGCGCCGTGCTCGGAGATGTCGATCAGCTTGCAGAGGACGCGCTCGCCGCGGATCGTCACATGCGCGGGCAGGTTGACGACGAAGCGCGGATCGTGACGGCGATCATCCGACCGAAGACTTCCGGTCGCTTTGCGCTCACCGCCTTGGTTCTTGGCCATCTGCTACCCCCGGCCGCTTCGGTGCCGCGACCGAAGCCGGGTTGGGCCGAAGCAGGTCAAACACGCTTGCGCGGCGACTCGCCCCACCGCTGCCGCCGGCGCGCCTGCATCGTGCCACGGCGGGCGGCGGCACGCCAAGAGGATTGTCCCAATCAGTTCCCGCTGGTGTGTACCGGCAAAGCGTTCGGCGATGCCAGACGCGCCGGCCCGAGATCGTCCGGAACAAGTCCGCGCTGCGCCAATGCTTGAGGCAGGTCACCGCTGCGGATCAGGCTGGCGGTCGCGGCGCCGAGCACGGGCGACATCATGATGCCGTAGCCGCCCTGGCCGGCGAGCCAGAAGAAGCCTTCGGCGCCGGGGTCGAAGCCCACGACCGGTCCATGATCGGCGACGAAGGAGCGGAGGCCGGCCCAGCTCCGAAGGATGCGCTCGATCTTCAAGAGGGTGTGCTGCTCCAGGTAATGCGCGAGCTCAGCCAGCACGATGTCGTCGGGATAGGCGTCGAATGGCTCGACCGGCGTCTCGTCGCCGGGCGAGGCGAGGATCCGCCCTGCCTCCGGCTTGAAATAGTGCCAGGTCTCGATCACCTCGGCGACCGGCTGGCCCGGCTCGCAGAACGCCGCCGGCGCCTCCACCAGCATGACGGTGCGGAGGCAGGGCTTGAGCCCGATTGGCGCCAGCCCCGCCATGCCGCCGACGCGGTCGGCCCAGGCCCCGGCGGCGTTGACGACAACCGGGGCGCGGAAGCGCTCGCCGCGGGTGATCGCCGTCCACGCACCGGGTTTCCGCTCCAGCGCCGTCACCGCGGAGGAGAGCGCGAGGCGCCCGCCGCGCCCCTTGAAGGCGCGCAGATGGCCCTGATGGATCGCCGCCGCGTCCATGTCCATCACGCCCGGCTCGAGGACCGCACGGCGGAATACGCCTGGCCGCAGCAGCGGGCAGATCTCCATCGCGTGCGCGACCGAGATCTCCGCGATCGGATGCTCGGGCGCCGCATTCCTCAGCAAGGCGTCGAGGGCGCCTTCGGGGTCGTCGATACCGAGCGTCAATGCGCCGCGGGGCGAGAGCAGGGGATGGTCCGCGAAACCCGGCGGCGGCGCGTTGAAGAAGGCGCCGGCCGCCTGGCAGATCTGCCGCACCACCGGCGGCCCGTAATTCGGCGTGTAGAGCGCCGCCGAACGGCCGGAGCTGTGGTGCCCCGGCTGGTCCTCCATCTCGAGGAGGATGGTGGAGCCGAGGGCGGCGAGCTCGGCCGCGGCGGCGGCGCCCGAGACCCCGGCGCCGATCACCAGGAAATCGCAATCGATGGTCATGTTGGCTGTGGCGGAAATGAGGGCTTAAAGCGGGTCCGGTAAGGGCGGGTGAGGGCGGAACATCCCGGGAAATCGGCCCTGCCGCAATAGAGTTTTCGTTAACGAAAACATCGGTATATTCACCGTTTGACGACCAAGGGCCCGCAGGTTCGCGCGATGGGAGCTGCCGTGGAGAGCGGCGCGGCGGAAAAGCAGAAGCCGACCTTCAAGGCGCGATTCCGCGCCTGGTGGGAAGGCTATGACCTGACGCCCGAGCCCGAGCCGGTCACGCCGACCCTTTCGCCGAAACCGGCTTCGGGTCCGCCGGCTCCGTCGCCGCCTCCGGGGCCGTCGCTCGACCAGGCGGTGGTCACGGTGGTGCAGCAGATCTGGGGCGAGGGCTTCTCGCGACCGGGCGGCGCGGCCGCGATCCTCACTTTGGTGAAGCCCTTCGCGCTCAACCCCAGCATGACGGTGATGGATTTCGGCGCCGGCCTCGGCGGCGGCACGCGCGCGGTCAGCAACGAGTTCGGTATCTGGGTGCACGGCTTCGAGCCGGATGCGGTCATGGCCGAGGCCGCCCAGGAGCTTTCGACCCGGAAGGGCGCCAAGAAGACCGAGATCAAGCCCTACGTCGCCCACGACTTCCAGCCCAAGGCCGGCACCTACGACTGCATCTATTCGAGCGAGACGCTCCACATCGTGCCGGACAAGGAGAAGCTGCTCGGGACCTTCGAACGAACCTTGAAGGCGCGCGGCCAGATCTCGATCACCGATTTCGTGCGCACGCCCGGGACCGCCGCGGACGACCCGCGGCTTGCCGGTTTCGTCACCCGCAGCGGCAAGCCTGGCCATTTCTGGTCCAACGACGAGTATCTGAGCCGGATGAAGGGGCTGAAGTTCGACATCCGGGTCGATGAGGACCTGACTGCGAGCTACCGTTCGATGGTGATCGAGGCCTGGGTCAACTTCACCCAGGACGCCGCCGGCACCGCCTATACCCGCACCCATCCGGAGGAGATGGTGGCGGAGGTCTCGCTCTGGACCCAGCGCATGGCCGCCCTGGATTCCGGGGCGCTCCAGCTCCGGCGCTACTACGCGATCAAGATGGGCAGCACCAAAGCTGGCTAGAGTCGTTTGATTCCAATGCCTTGGGAGCGAACCCGCCAAGGTTGACAGGGCCGGCCCGCCCCACTATGTTCCCGCCGCATTTCGCGTTCGAAGGATACCGGCCATGAAGGTCATTCATTCTCTCAAATCGGCCAAGACGCGGCACAAGGATTGCCGCATCGTGCGCCGCCGCGGCCGGGTCTATGTGATCAACAAGACCAATCCGCGTTTCAAGGCCCGCCAGGGGTAAGCCTCCTCGGCGAAGGCTGATCGTTCAAGCCGCGCGGGCCAACCCCGCGCGGTTTTGTTTTGGGCAATTCGGATGCGCTGCCGGATTCCCTTCCATCGCCGTTTCGCGCCATAGTGCGGCCATGCTGATGCCCGCACCGGACCAGAGCACGATCGACGCCAAGCCGCGCCTCGCGGCGGCGCTCGCTGGAATCCTGCCGGCGGATTCGGTGATCGCCGATCCCGTCGCGCTGAAGGCCTATGAGTCGGATGGGTTGACGGCCTACCGCCAGGCGCCGCTGCTGGTGACCCTGCCGCGCTCGACCCCCGAGGTCGCCGCGATCCTGAAGTTCTGCCACGAGAACGGGGTGAAGGTGGTGCCGCGCGGCGCCGGCACCTCGCTCTCCGGCGGCGCGCTGCCGCTCGCCGACGGCGTGGTGCTGGGCCTCGGCAAGCTGAACCGCATCCTGGAGATCGATCTTCCGAATCGCTGCGCGGTGGTGCAGCCGGGCGTGCCCAACCTCGCCATCAGCAACGCCGTGGCCGGCTCCGGCTATTACTATGCCCCGGATCCCTCGAGCCAGATCGCCTGCTCGATCGGCGGCAATGTCGCCGAGAATTCCGGCGGCGTGCATTGCCTTAAATACGGCCTCACCACCAACAACCTGCTCGGCCTCGAAGTCGTGCTGATCAACGGCGAGGTGATCCGGCTCGGCGGCAAGCATCTCGATGCCGCGGGCTACGACCTGATGGGCATCCTCACCGGATCCGAGGGCCTGCTCGGCGTGGTGACCGAGGTGACGGTGCGCCTCTTGAAGCGCCCTGATACGGCCCGCGCTTTGGTCGCGGGCTTCCCCAGCAGTGAGCAGGCCGGCGCCGCCGTCGCGGCGGTGATCGGCGCCGGCATCATTCCCGCTGGGATGGAGATGATGGACCGCCCGGCGATCCATGCCGCGGAGGATTTCGTCCATGCCGGCTATCCGCTCGATGTCGAGGCGCTGCTGATCGTCGAGCTCGACGGCGCACAGGTCGAATGCGACCACCTGCTGGAACAAGTGAGTGCGATCGCGAC
>DATKNM010000288.1:0-17829 GCA_035541335.1 Binatia bacterium | reverse complement strand
TTCGCCGGTGGTCGCGGGACCCTCGCTCGCCGTGCTGGGGCAGATCCTGCAAGATCAGACCGGCCTACCCTGGTGGATCACCGTCGTGATCGGCATCCCGCTGGTGACCTGGGCCGGCTACACGGGCATCTCGTTCTCGATCAAGTTCATCGTTGCGGTCGGTCTCGCCGAGTTCCTGATCGTGCTGGCCCTCGGCCTCACCGGTCTCGCCGATCCCGGCCCGGGCGGCTTCACCTTCGCCACTTTCAGCCCGTCATTCCAGGCGAACGGCGCGGCCACCACGCTCTCCGGATTCTTCATCGTGGTGGTCCTGACCGTACAGGGATTGACCGGCTGGGAGGCGGCGGTGCCGCTGGCGGAAGAGACCGAGAATCCGCGGCGCAACGTCCCGCGGTCGATCATGGCCTCGATCCTGATCATCGGCGTCATGCTGGTGATCGCGCAATGGGGTCAGGTCGTGGGCTGGGGCGTCGATGATCTGCCGAACCTGCTGAAGTCCTCGGTTCCGGCGATCGACATCGCGCACCGGGTCTGGGGCGGCCTGTGGTGGCTGACCCTGGCCGCCATGATCACCTCGGTGCTGGGCGCCAGCCTCGCCTGCCAGAACGTCGCGACCCGCATGTGGTACAGCATGGGCCGCGCCGGCGTGCTGCCGAAGACCTTCGGCGAAGTCCACCCGACCCGCAAGACCCCGACCAACGCCGTCACCGCGCAGCTCATCCTGTCGGTGGTGCTCGGCTTCGGCGGTCCCTGGCTGATGGCGCAGATCGAAGGCAAGCAGGACGGTTGGGGCGATCCCTGGGCGTTCTTCATCTTCCTCATCGCCTACGTCCTGGTGCTCGGCGTGATCTTCGTCTACATCGCCGCCAACGCCGGCGTCACGGTCTACTACTGGACCAAGGCGCGGGACGAGTTCAACGCGGTGAAGCACGTCATCTTCCCGGTCGGCACCAGCCTCGTCCTGCTCTACTCGATCTATGTCGGCTTCGTGCAGTTCGCGCCGGCGGCGCCGAACAACTGGACCCCGCTGGTGGCCGGCATCTGGTTCGCCCTCGGCGTCGTCATCCTCCTGGTAATGAAGGCCATCGGCAAACAGGACTGGCTCACCCGCGCCGCGGCGATCGTCTCCGAGCAGGAAGACACGCTGCACCGGCATCCGCTCTGACGCCGGCGTAAAGAGGGGATGAACGATGGCGATGGAGTTGCCGAAGAAGACGCCGGTCCGTTCGTACAAGACCGACTTCAAGAAGACTGAGTCTCCGCTCTCGGAAGGCGGGCTGTGGCTGAACGGGCGCAAGGACGGCATCGACTGGTGCGACGTCCTGGTGAAGAACGGCGAGGCCTTCGGCGAGGTCTCGCGCAACCAGGTGAAGGAGCTCCGCGCCGAGCAGGCGACGCTCGGTGCGGGCGCCGCGGTGGGCGCCGCGGTCGGCGACTATGACGACCCGACCGCGGTCCTGACCGGCGACTGGGGCAAGGACCAGTACGGCAAGGTTCGGGTGTTCAGCCGCAACCAGAGCAACAAATATTTCCAGGAAGTGCAGATCCGGCTCCGCCACAACATGCGTCCGAAGTTCTGCAGCGGCTACGAGGTGTTCTTCCGGATCCTCGACACCGACGAAGGCTATGCGGAGATCGTCCGCTGGAACGGCCCGGTCGGCGGCTGGACCTCGCTGAAGAAGCTGATCGGCAAGAAGTACGGCGTGAAAGACGGCGACGTCATCGAGGCCTCGATCGTCGGCAACCTCATCACCGGCTATCTCAACGGCCAGGAGATGATCTCAATCGTCGACGACCACATCAAGTCGGGCGCGCCCGGGATCGGCTTTAACTTCGGCGTCGGCACCACCAACGCGGATCATGGTGTCACATCGTTCGAAGTGCACACCTACGACTGATCGATTCGACACATTGACGCGGCGCGGGGCAGGATGCTCCGCGCCACTCTATTTCCAGTCTTCGCTTTTCCGTGGAGGCCCGCCATGAACCGACCCGCCACTACCCGCAAGCTGACCCCGCCCGCGCCGGTAACGCTGGCCGAGTTCGACGCGATGTTCCAGCGCCTCAGCAAGGACAATTGGGGCAAGTGGGGTCCCGACGACGAGCTCGGCACGATGAACTACATCACGCCGGAGAAGATTGCCGCGGCGGCGCGCCTGGTGAAGAAGGGCCGCATCGCCTCCATGACGATCCCGATCAACAAGCAGGCCGGCCCGGACAACCCGAACCCCGCCGTCCACTTCATGTCGCTGATGCACGATATCCCGATCTCGAAGAGCGGACTCTCCTTCGGCATGTGCTATCTCGGCATGATGAGCCACGGCGACGCGCATACCCATGTCGATGCGCTCAACCACGTCGCCTACAAGGGCAAGCTCTATAACGGGAAGCCGGCAGAGCTGCTGACCTCCCGCGGCTCCGACTGGGGCAGTATCGCCGCCTATTATCACGGCATCGTCGGCCGCGGCGTGTTGCTGGATGCTGCACATCATCGCGGCGTCGATTGGCTGGAGCCCGGCGAAGCGGTAACGCGCGCCGAACTCGAAGCGATCGAGAAGGCGCAAGGCGTTACGATCGGCGAGGGCGACATCCTGGTGTTCCGCACCGGGCACCATGCGCGGCGCCTGGCCCTCGGCGCCTGGAGCAACGACTATCCGCCGGCCGGCGGCGGCAAGGCAGGCCTCCATGTCGATACCGTTCCGTGGATGCACGAGCGGAAGATCGCGGCCTTCCTGCCCGACGGCGACGGCGAGACCGTGCCGAGCAACGTCGAGGAGGTCCCCTACCCCATCCATCCGTTGCAGCTGACGGCGATGGGCATGCTGGTTTCGGACAGTCTCAACCTCGAGGAAGTGCACCAGGCCTGCCTCGAAGAGAAGCGCTGGGAGTTCATGGTGGTCGGCCTGCCGCTGCGGCTGCCGGGCGCCACGGGCAGCCCGTGGAATCCGATCGCCCTCTTCTGATCGACCCTCATCCAAGGAGACACGCATGGAGCGCCGGTTCGCTGGCAAGGTGGCACTCGTCACGGGTGCCGGAACGGGTATCGGCCAGGCGACCGCCGTGCGTCTCGCCTCCGAGGGCGCATTGGTCGGCGTCAACCATCGGCCGGACCTCGACGCCAAGGAGACCCTGGCGATGATCGAGCGGGCCGGCGGCAAGGCCTTCGCGGCACCCGCCGACATGCGCGACCCCAAGCAGGTGACGGCGATGGTCGCCGAGGTGGCGAAGCGCGGCGGCCGGCTCGACTACGTGGTCTCCAACGCGGCGATCAATCCCTTCATGACCTGGGACGAGACCTCGATCGAGGACTTCAACAACCTGTTCGAGACCAACGTCCGCGGGGCCTGGGTGGTCTGCACCGAAGGTGCCCGGCAGATGATCAAGGAAGGCCATGGCGGCGCCATCGTCATGATCAGCTCGATCTCCGCCCATGTCGGCGCGCCGACACAGGTCGCCTATTGCGGCACCAAGGGCGCCATCAGCATGCTGGCGAAGGCGCTGGGCGCGGTGCTCGGCAAGAACGGCATCCGTGTGAACGCGATCGAGCCCGGCGCCATCGAGACGCCGATGAGCGCCAGCATGTTCGACCAGCCGGACGTGATGAAATACTACCTCGAACGCATCGCGCTCGGGCGCATCGGCAAGCCGGCAGAACTCGCCGCCGCCGTCGCCTTCATGCTCTCCGACGACGCCAACTACGTCACCTCGGCGACGCTGCTGGTCGATGCGGGGTTCATCGTGAATGCGGAGCTTTAGCTGGCGACGGAGATTCGCACCGTGCCTTCGATCGAACGACCGGGGTCGAGAATGCGGATGCCGTGGCTCGGCACGCCGGCGGCCATGCGGTTGAAGCCGTCGTTGGTGTTGCTGACCGGCTCGACGCAGACGTAAGGGTAGTCCCAGGCGCTGTAGACCTGCAGCTTGTCGAGGGCGCCGTCGGCCTCGATCACCGTGCGAAAGCCGTCGGCGGCGATCACCTCGGCGCGGCCGTCCCAGCCTTCGAACAAGCGGTCGATCACCACATCGGTGATGTCCTGGCCGTCGCGGAAGTCGAAGCCTTCGGTCAGCGGCTGGCAGCCGACGCCCACGACCTCCGGCCCGTCCGGCGGCCAGACGCCGATGCAGTCGAATCTCAGCCGCGCGCCGGGATGTTTGGGAAAATAGGGGTGGATGCCGAGCCCGGCCGGCATCGACCGGTGGTCGCGGGACGTCACCCTGAGGTCGATAGAAAGGCCCGCATCGCCGAGCGCATAGCGGACATGCCCGCGATACCGGAAAGGGAAGGTCCCCGGCCTCGGTTCATGTTCCATCTTCAGCGTGAGGGCAGTGTCGGTCTGGTCGATGATCCGGAACGGCGCGATCCAGGAGTCGCCGTGAGTGGCGGAAGGCTCCTCGCGCACATTGCGGGCCAGCACGTGATCCTCGCCGGCAAAACTGAAGCCGGGGCCGAACAGCGGGCCGGAATAGGGCATCAGCGGAAAGCCGGCAAAGCCGTAGACCACCGGCTTCGCAATCACCGCATCGGGCGTGGGCCGCAGAACATCGCGCCCGTCATGACGAAAGCTGACCATGCGCGCGCCGAACTGCGGCGCGACGACGAGGGCGTATGGCCCGTGGTTGAGCGTCACCAGCGGCCCGGCCTCGGTCGGCTGGGAGAAGATCGGTCGCATCAGTGGGGCAATCGGATCGTGCCGTCGATGACCAGGCGGCTTTCGCCGCCGATCACGACCACCTCGCCCTTGTCCTCGCACCAGAGATCGCCGCCACGCGGCGAGAGTTGGCGGCTGTGGATCCGCTTCCGGCCCAGGCGCTCGGCCCAATAGGGCACGATGATGCGGTGGGCGGTGCCGCAGACCGGGTCCTCTGGCAGGCCCACGTTCGGTGCGAAGACGCGGATCACGATGTCCGAGGCCTCGCGGCCAGGCGCCGTCGCGATCACCGCGGTGCGATCGAACGCGGCGACCCGCGCGAGATCGGGCTTCATGCCGGCGATGGCAGCGGCATCGTCATAGATCGCGACATAGCCGAAGGGCGCCACCCAGGTCTCGGTGGGCCGGGCGCCCAGCGCCGTCTCCATGTCGGCAAGGCGATCGACGCGGCTCCCCGGCATCACCGGGAAGTCGACGGCGATGCGCTCGCCCTCGGCTTCGACCGCGCGGCGGTCGCCGTTCGAGGTGTGCAGCGTCACGGCGCGGCGCGCCAACCCGTTGCGCAGCGCCACATGCGCGGCGGCGAGCGTCGCATGGCCTGCGCCGCCATGGGGGCCCTTGCCGGTGAAGAAACGGAGCGGCGTCACGCCGCCGTCGTCCTCGTCGAGCACCGCCACCACGTCGGCGCGGAGGATATTGCATGCCGAGATCAGCACGTCGTCGGACAACCCGCGCGCGCCGGAAAGGACGAAGGCCGGATTGCCGTGCAGCGGATCCGTCGCGAAAGTGACGACCTGGAAGAGGTTGACCCTGGCGTCCATCACCCCTTCAGCGGCTTGTAGGCCACGACCTTCATCTCGACCTTGCAGGTGAAGTTGAAGCGCATCGGGAAGATCGAGCGCACCGGCGGATCCTTGGTGAAATAGGTCTCGTAGATCTTGTTGAAGGCGACGAAGTCGCGCGAATCCGTGATCCAGCATTCGCAGTTGACCACGTCGTCGAGGACGCATCCCGCCATGCCGAGGGCTTCCTTGATGAAGCCGAAGGTGCGGTGCACCTGCTCGTCGAACGGCATGTCCTTCAACCCGGTGCCGTCGTCCAGCATGTTTCCGGCCGCATCGAAGGTGAGGTTGCGCGGATCGAACAGCCACGGGCCGTAAGCCGAGGTGAAGACGAAATCTCCGGCCCGGATGGCCTTCGATATCGGCACGGCGTGATCAGCCCGGAAGGCCTGTTTCATCCTGTGATCTCCTGTCGGGTTGATGGCGTTTTCGGCGACGTTCGGCGCCCCGCAATGGCTCGCCTGAGGATCCCCTGCCCTTGCATGGCCGAACCGCCTCCCCTGTGCCCTCAGCCCCCGTTAAGTCCTTGGGCGGGCTGCTTTCTCGCCGGTTCCGGCGGGCGCGCCCCTGTCACCAAGCCTGGCACCGCTTGAGTAAACTGGATCACCCGGATGGGGTCAAGGATAAATAGGCTACATACCTATTGACAGTTTGATCCTTTTGTCGCGAATTGCCCGTGACGCCTGCCGGTATCGTGGGTAGGAGATTGTCCTCCGGAATTGAGGCCGATCACTTGAGCGACGAAATGAAGCCACCGATTTCCACGATGCCGCTCGGCCGCCGCAAGCGGGCCGACGAGATAGCCGAACAGATCGAGCGCGCCATCTCCACGGGAGAGTTCAAGGAGGGCGATTCCATGCCCTCCGAGAAGGAACTGGCGGAACGCTTCGGGGTCGGGCGCCCGTCGGTGCGCCAGGCGCTCTTCACCCTGCAGCAGCAGGGCCTGGTCGAGATCACCAGCGGCGCCCGGGCGCGGGTCACCGCCCCCTCCGGCAAGTTCCTGGCGGGGCAATTGGCCGGCCTCATTCGCCGGATCACCTCGACCGCCCAGGGCCAGGAGCATATGGAGCAGGCACGGCTGCTGTTCGAGGCCGGGGTGGCCTGGCAGGCGGCGCGGGTCGCGACCGATGAAGACGTCACGCGCCTGAAGGCGGCGCTCGACGCCAATGCCGCGGCGATCGGCAATACCGGCGCCTTCATCCGCACCGATGTCGCATTCCACGCGGAGCTCGCGGTCATCACCCGCAATCCGGTCTTCACCGGCATCAACGACATGCTGGTCGGCTGGCTCATCGACCAGCGGACCACGACGATCCACATGCCGGACGCAGATCGCCTTTCGATCCGCGACCATACGGCGATCTACGAGGCGGTGGCGGCGCACGACCCGATGCGCGCCTTCCACGAGATGACCAGCCATCTCCGGCTGATCAGCGAGCTCTACAGCGAATCGAAGCGGCTTTCGGAAGAGATCCTGCGCCAGGTGGCGCGGGACGTCGCCGGGCGCATCGAGCGCGAGCGGGAATCGATGTGGGCGGCCGGGCCCAAGGACAGCGGCGGCCATGACGGGAACGGCGCCGGCAACGGGACCGGCAAGATCAAGGGGGGCCGCAAGGCGACCAATCTCTAACCCCGGCCGCAGGCAGCCGCCTCGACCGGGTCGCGTGAATGAAGAAACGGCGATGGGGACGGCAGGCATGACCACGGTGGTTCTCGGCGCGGGCGTCGTCGGCACGGCGACGGCCTGGTACCTGAAGAAGGCGGGGCACGACGTCGTGCTGATCGAGCGCCAGACCGAGGCCGCCATGGAGACGAGCTGGGGCAACGGCGGGATCATCCATGCGAGCGAGGTCGAGCCCTGGTCGCAGCCGGGCATGCCGACCAAGATCGTCAAGTGGCTCGGCAAGGAAGATGCGCCGCTGCTGCTGCGCTACGGTGCCATCCCGCACATGTTCCGCTGGGGCCTCGCCTTCGCCCGCAACTGCACGCCTGAGCGGTTCCGCGCCAACGCGCTCTCCAACCTGCATCTCGCCTTGCATTCGCTGAAGTCGCTGCAGGAGATCGGCGCCGAGACCGGCATCCCCTATGACCGCGCCACCCGCGGCGTCATGAAGATCTATCGCTCCAGGGAATCGCTCGACAACGCGCAGCGCTCCACCGACTTCCTGGCGCGGCACGGCCTCCTCTACGAACGCATCACGCCGGAGCGCTGCGTCGAGCTCGAGCCGGCGCTGCAGGCGACGCAATCGACCCTGGCCGGCGCGCTCTACTTCCCCCGGGACGAGATCGGCGATTCCAACAAGTTCGGGCAGGGGCTGGCTGCGGCCTGCGCGGCCAAGGGCGTGCAGCTGCGGTTCGGGGAGACCATCGACCGGATCGAGACCGGCGGCGGTCGCGTGCAGGGCGTGATCACCAACAAGGGCCGGATCGCGGCCGATACCGTGGTCGTCGCCATGGGCAGCTTCACGGCGCCGATGCTGGCGAAGAACGGCATCCGGGTGCCGATCTATCCGGTGAAGGGCGTCTCCATCACCTTCCTCCGCGGCGGCTGGAACAGCGCGCCGACGGTCCCGGTGATCGACGACAGCAAGCTCTTCGGCTTCGTGCCGATCGGCGACCGCATGCGGGTCTCGGGCTCGGCCGAGATCACCGGCTATGACGCGACGCCGGCCATGACGCGGGCGCAGGCGATCATCGACAATGCGAGCTTCACCTTCCCGGAGCTGAAGAAGAATCTCGATCTGGCGCAGGCGAAGGTCTGGGCCGGGCTGCGCCCGGTCAGCCCCTCCGGCACGCCGCTGATCGGCGAGACCCGGATCAAGGGGCTCTGGATCAATTCGGGCCACGGCCATCTCGGCTGGACCCTCTCCTGCGGCTCCGGCCGCGTCGCCGCCGATCTCATCAGCGGCAAGGACCCGGGCATCCCATTACCACCGTCGCAGGACGTGGTCTCGCGCGCCGCCTGAGGCGGTAGCCGGGCTAAGGATGAAGATCAGGTCGAGGATGGTGGGCGCAGTAGGACTCGAACCTACGACCCGCTGATTAAGAGTCAGCTGCTCTACCAACTGAGCTATGCGCCCGGCCCTGGGAACCGGAAGGGTCCGGAAAGATCAAGGCCGCGCTAACCGGCGCGGCCGCGGCGGGGTATAGCAAAGCGCCATTTCTTTGTCGATAGCCCAATTCGCCAGGAAATCCAATATCTTGGGCGAATCGGGCTAGCTGTCTTCGTGACCGAGGCGCCGCCCGATCCGCTGGTCTCGGTGGATGTTGACCGACATGATGAGGCCGAAGCCGATCATCACCGTCATCAGCACCGTGCCGCCATAGGAGATCAGCGGCAGCGGCACGCCCACGACCGGGATCAGGCCCATCACCATCGCGGTGTTGATGAAGAAGTAGCAGAAGAGGTTGAAGCTCAAGCCGAACGCGAGGAGCCGCCCGAACTGGGTCTTGCTGCGGATCGCGATCACCGTCCCGTAGATGACCAGGAGCACGTAGAGCCCGAGCAGGACCAGGCTTCCCACCATGCCGAACTCCTCGGCGAACATGGTGAAGATGAAGTCGGTCTGCCGCTCCGGCAGGAAGTCGAGATGGCTCTGGGTCCCCTGCAGGAAGCCCTTGCCCCAGACCGCACCCGATCCCAACGCGATCTTCGACTGGGTGATGTGGTAGCCGGAGCCCTGGAGGTCGCTCTCCGGATCCATGAACGTCATGATCCGGGCCTTCTGGTAGTCGTGCAGGATGTTGGGCGCGTTCCAGGCGTAATAGGCGGCGCCGACTCCGATCGCCAGCACGAAGGCGAACTTCCACCAGCGGACGCCGACCACGACATAGATCGCCGCCGCGACCATCATCAACATGCCGGCGGTGCCGAGGTCGGGCTGCTTCAGAACGAGCGCGGCCGGCACCAGAACCAGGATGGTGGGCACGATCAGCGACAGCGGGCGTCCGACATCGTCGTAGCTGAGACCGTGGAAATAGCGCGCCAGGGTCAGCACCAGCGTCACCTTCATGATCTCCGACGGCTGGAGCTGGACGACGCCGAGATCGATCCAGCGCTGGGCGCCCATGCCGACCTGGCCGGCGAAGTCCACCCAGACCAGCAGCAGGATCGAGACCAGGTAGGCGGGATAGGCGAAGCGCATCAGCAGCCGGAGGTCGATCATCGCGGCGCCGAACATCATCGCCGCGCCGATGGCGAACCGTGCCATCTGCCGGTCCATCCAGGGATCGGCGCTGCCATGGGCGGCGGAATAGAGCATTGCGAAGCCGATCGAGGCGATACAGCCGACCAGGAAGACGATCGGCCAGCTGATATGCGCGATCTTCTCGCGCCATCCCAGGCGATCGCGCCGCCCGGCGGCCCCGATCTGCGGTCCGATCGGCATCAGTGTAGCTCCATCAGGGCATCTCCCTTCGGCCGCCTTCGTTATTGGGATTGCGGCGCGCCGGGTCGCGGCGCTGGCATTCGATCATGATGTCGCGGGCGATCGGGCCTGCATAGAGCGCGCCGCCGCCGCCGTGCTCGATCACGACGCAGCAGGCATAGCGCGGCTCGTGCACCGGCGCGAACGCGACGAAGAGAGCATGGTCGCGCTGCTTCCACGGCAGGCTCTCGTTCTTGCGGACGCCGACCGCGCGCTCCGCCATGCTGATCCGGCGGACCTGGGCGCTGCCGGTCTTCCCCGCCATCTCCATGCCCGGGATCGGGATGCGGGCGTTGTAGGCGGTGCCGTGGAGCACGTTGCAGACCCGGTCCATGCCATCCTTCACCGTCTGCAGCCAGGCTTCGTCCAGCTTCATCTTCGGGTATGGGCTGGGGCCTTCCGACTTCGCGGGCTCGGCCGCCTTGAAGAAGTGCGGCTTCACCGCATAGCCGCCGTTCGCCACTCGCGAGGTCATCATGCAGAGCTGCAGGGGCGTCGCCAGCACGAAACCCTGGCCGATGCCATTGATCAGCGTCTCGCCCGGATGCCAGGTCTCGCCCATGGTCGCCTTTTTCCAGGCGCGGTCGGGAATAACACCCGGACGCTCGCCCGGCAGATCGAGGCCGGCCACGTCGCCGAGGCCGAGCTCCCGTGCCGCTACGGCGATCGGATCGATGCCGATCGTCCGCGACAGCTCGTAGAAATAGACGTCGCAGGAGTTCTGCAGCGCACCCGGCATGTCGAGGTGCCCGTGCCCCTCCTTCTTCCAGCAATGGAATCGCATGTTTCCGAGCTGGTAGAAGCCGGGGCAGAACACGCTGAAAGCCGGGGTGACGCCGACCTGCTGCGCGGCGATCGAGGTCGCGATCTTGAAGGTGGAGCCGGGGGCGAACTGGCCGGCGATCGCCTTGTTGGTGAGCGGACGGTACTCGTCCCCCATCAACTCCTGCCACTCGTTGGGCGTGAGGCCGCGGTAGAAGGCGGCGGGATCGAAGGTCGGCGTCGAGGCCATGGCGAGGATGTCGCCGTTGTAGATGTCCATGATCACCGCCGCCGCGGAGAACTCGGCGCTGATGCGCTGCTGGACATACTGCTGCAAGCCGATGTCGAGGCTGGTCACCAGGTCCTTGCCCGGCGTGCCCTCCTCGCGGGCGAGCTCGCGGATCACGCGTCCGACTGAGTTGACCTCGAGCTCGCTCTGCCCCGCCTGGCCGCGCAGCGGCGCCTCATACTGGCGTTCGAGGCCGTTCTTGCCGATGCGGATCCCGGGCAGCGAAAGCAGCGGGTCGTTGGTCGCCTGCAGGTCGTCCTCGTTGGGTGCCGCGACGTAGCCGAGAATGTGCGCCGCGATGCCGCCGAAGGGATAGACCCGCTTCTGGTCGACCTCGATGCTGATGCCCGGCAGGTCCGGCAGGTTGATCTCGACCCGGCTCACCTGCTCCCAGTCGAGGTCTTCCTTGACCGGAATGGGGGCAAACGGCCGGTTGCGGGACAGCTCCTTCATGATCTTCGCGCGCTCGCGCTCGCTGATCGGCACCAGCTCGGCGAAATCGGCCAGCGTGCGGGCGAGGTCGGAGGTCTGCTCGGCGACCAGCATGGCCCGATAATTCGGATAGTTGTCGGCGAGCGGCAGGCCGAAGCGATCGTAGATCAAGCCCCGCGACGGCGGGATCAGGCGGAGATTGATCCGGTTCTCGTCCGCCAGCAGGCGGTACTTGTCGGCCTGGAGAACCTGCAGGTAGTAGAGCCGGCCGACCAGGGTCATGGTCAGCGCGGCCTGGCCGCAACCCATCAGCACCGCGCGGCGCGTGAAGACCCGGGACTGCGTGCGGTTCGGCAGCTTGCGCATGCTCAGGCTGTCCGCATCAGGCGACCCGCACCAGCGAGCGCTTCTGGATCAGGGCGAAGACATAGGCCACCAGCGGATAGAAGACCCCGCCGATCATGTAGAACAGCAAGGCCGGCCGTGGATCGACGAGGGTCTTCTGCAGCACCGAGACCAGGAACCATTGCACGATCCCGGCCACGCCAGACATCAGCAGGAAGCCGGCCCAGACCACGATGAAGGGCGCCCCGGCGAATACCTTGCGCTGGGAAACCGCCACGCGGTAGCCGATCAGCATGGTCAGCATGCCGACTCCGAGCTGGGTGACGCCGAGGAGATCCGAGATCAGGCCGAGCGCCGCCACCGACCAGACGCTCATCAGCCGCGGCCGGTGGAGCGTCCAATAGTAGATCGGAATCAGCACGAGGTTGGCGCTGACCGGGCCCAGCGTACGCCCGTTCCAGGGCAATATGCCGAGAAACAGCAGAAGAATCGCGAGCGCAACCGGAATCGAGCGCCGCCACGTCAGGTCGATCTGCTGTCCGAAGGTCGGTCTAAGCGCCAAGCTCATGCCCTCGCCGGCCGGCCGATGAATTGTCGACCGCGCCGCGGCTATTCCGCGCCGGGCAACCTGCCCGCAACGGGCGACGGTGTACTACCGGACTTCGACGTATCCACGCCGAGGTCCTCCATGAGAATTCCCGGGAGGCTGTAGTTGACCAGCCGCAGGTATTCCATCCGGTCGAGCTGGGCGTAGAGCTGCACCAGGATCCGGCCATTGGTGACGCCGACCACTTCGCCGACCGGCAAGCCCGCCGGGAAGTTGCCGCCGATTCCGGAGGTCACGATCCGGTCGCCGGCCTTGATATCGACGTCGCGGGGCAGGTAGCGGAGCTCCGGGTTGTCCGAGTTGTTGCCGGCGAGCACGGCCTGGTCGCGCGTCCGCTCGATGATGACCGGCACGCGGGCGCTGATATCCGTCAGCAGCAGGACGCGCGACGCGCGCTTGCCGACTTCCAGCACACGGCCTACCAGACCGACGCCGGTGATCGCGGCCTGTCCCTTCACGACGCCGTCGCTCTCGCCCGCCAGCACGATCAGCGAGCGCACATAGCTCGAGGAAGTGTCGGCGATGACCGGGGCGGTGACGTAGGTGGCGCGCGGGTCCGGGGTGAATCTCAGGAGATCGCGGAGCGAGGCGTTCTGGCTCTGCAGCTCGCGCCCGACCGTCTGCCATTCGAGCAGGGTCTGATTTTCATGGGCGAGCCGGGCATTCTCTTCCTTGAGCGAGATCAGCTCCTGGACCTGGTCGGCAGCATCGCGCGCACTGGCGATCGGACGCGAAGCGGCGTCCATGACCGGGGCGATCAGGTCGATCAGGAGGGTCCGGGCGCGGGAGATGACGACGGTGTCGGCCTTGCCGACCAACATGACGCCGAAAGCGAAGGTAACGAGGAGAACAAAAGCGAACCTTTGCGTCCAGTGTCGTGCCGCGACCGCAATGCTCACCGATCCGACACGCTGTTTCACGCATGCCCTCCTTAACGCGGGCAACCGCTGAACCGAGGTATTTCCGTCGCTTAGGCCATATTTTCACAAAGCGTGTGTGGCCCGCAACGAAAAGCTAAGTTGACCATGACATAAAATGGTTAACGAAATACCTAATACATATTGATCAGCACATGTCGATGCGCCTTGATGTCCTCCAGGCACCGGCCGGTGCCCAAGGCCACGCAAGAAAGCGCATCGTCGGCGATCGAGACCGGAAGGCCGGTCGCGTGCCGCAGCACGTAATCGAGGTTGGCGAGCAGCGAGCCGCCGCCGGTGAGCACGATCCCCTTATCGACGATGTCGGCCGCGAGCTCGGGCGCCGTATGCTCCAGCGCCACCTTCACCGCCTCGATGATGGCGCCGACCGGCTCGGCCAAAGCTTCCGCCACCTGGCGCTCGGTGATTACCAGCTCCTTCGGCACGCCGTTCATCAGGTCGCGGCCCTTGATCTCCATGACCCGGCCGTCGCCGTCTTCCGGCGGACAGGCGGAGCCGATCTCCTTCTTGATGCGCTCGGACGAGCCTTCGCCCACCAGCAGGTTATGATTCCTGCGGATATAGGCGATGATGGCCTCGTCCATCTTGTCGCCGCCGACGCGGACCGAGCGGGAATAGACGATGCCGCCCAGCGAAAGCACGGCCACCTCTGTGGTGCCGCCGCCGATATCGACCACCATGGAGCCGGTCGGCTCGGTCACCGGCAGGCCGGCGCCGATCGCCGCCGCCATTGGCTCCTCGATCAGGTAAACCTTGCTGGCGCCTGCGGATTCCGCGGATTCCTGGATGGCGCGGCGCTCGACGGCGGTGGAGCCGGAGGGCACGCAGACGATGATCTGGGGCTTCGCGAAGATCGGGCGGCGGTTATAGACCTTGGTGATGAAGTGCTTGATCATCTCCTCGGCGACCTCGAAGTCGGCGATGACGCCGTCCCGCAAGGGTCGAATCGCCTGGATGTTGCCGGGCGTGCGGCCGAGCATCATCTTCGCCTCGTCGCCGACCGCCAGCACGTGCTTCTTGCCGCGGGTATCGGCGATCGCGACCACCGATGGCTCGTTCAGCACGATGCCGCGACCCTTCACATAGACCAGCGTATTCGCGGTCCCGAGGTCGATCGCCATGTCCGAAGACATCATGCCCAGCAGTCTGGTCAACATCGATTCTCTACCTGTTTCCCCAAAGGCCGCTCCACGGCCGAGACATAGGAGCGCAGCTCGAGGTTAAAATGGCGTTTATGCGGCGGACTCGACCTTCCGGAGACAAGCGATCACGCCTCGACTCGGAGCGCGCACCGAGATCGCAATACCCGGCCATAATCAAGGATTTGTCACGCCTTAGCGGCCTCCTGCGCAATCGAGAGCGAAGCTCTCCGACGCGCTGAACCGCGAGACTTTTACCGCCACCCCCCTGGGGCCACAAGTGGATTCCCATCGAAATCCGCGGCTTCGCGCTCCGACGGCGCGATCTCGAGGCGAGGCTGGTCACGATGCTGTCCGGCCGCCTCCAGCCAAGAAAGCTATGGCCCCGCGGTGCCGGGAAGCGGCGCCGCGGGGCCGTGTTCCGTCCCGAGACTCAGTTCCGGGTCTTGTCGACCAGCTTGTTCTTGGCGATCCAGGGCATCATCCCGCGGAGCTTCTCGCCGACCTGCTCGATCGGGTGCTCGGCGGAGCGGCGGCGCATCGCCTTGAAGCTCGGCTGCCCGGCCTGGCATTCCAGCACCCAGTCGCGGGCGAAGCGGCCGGACTGAATGTCGTCGAGGACGCGCTTCATCTCCTTCTTGGTCTCCGCGGTCACGATCCGGGGCCCGCGGGTGTAGTCGCCGTATTCCGCGGTGTTGGAGATCGAGTAGCGCATGTTGGCGATCCCGCCCTCATAGATCAGGTCGACGATCAGCTTCACCTCGTGGAGGCACTCGAAATAGGCCATTTCCGGGGCATAGCCGGCCTCGACCAGGGTCTCGTAGCCGGCCTGGATCAGGGCGGTCAGGCCGCCGCATAGCACGACCTGCTCGCCGAAGAGGTCGGTCTCGCATTCCTCGCGGAAGTTGGTCTCGATGATGCCCGACCGGCCGCCGCCGATGGCGCTGGCATAGGAGAGGGCGAGCTCGAGGGCGTTGCCGCTCGGGTTCTGCGCCACCGCCACCAGGCAGGGCACGCCGCCGCCGCGGGCGAACTCGGAGCGCACGGTGTGGCCCGGGCCCTTCGGCGCGATCATGATGATGTCGAGATCCGGCCGCGGCTCGATCAGGCGGAAGTGGATGTTGAGGCCGTGGGCGAAGGCGAGCGCCGCGCCCTGGCGCATGTTCGGCCCGAGTTCGTTGCGATAGAGGTCGGCCTGGAGCTCGTCCGGGGTGAGGATCATGACGAGATCGGCCCACTTCGCCGCCTCGGAGGGGGTCATCACCTGGAGGCCGGCATTCTCCGCCTTCTTCGCCGAGGCCGAGCCCGGGCGGAGCGCCACCCGCACTTCCTTGACGCCGCTGTCCTTCAGATTGAGGGCATGCGCATGGCCCTGGCTGCCATAGCCGACCACGGCGACCTTCTTCCCCTTGATCAGGTTCACATCGGCATCACGATCGTAATAGACACGCATCTCTACTTCCTCTCTGGAACAAAACTGGATTGGCGCGAAGCGTCAAGCTTCGGTGCCGCGGGCGATCGCGACCACGCCGGTGCGTGAAACGTCGATCAGGCCCAAAGGCTGCATCAGGTTGATGAAGGCGTTGAGCTTCTCGGTCGAGCCGGTCATCTCGAAGACGAAGGATTCGATCGTGGCATCGACGACGCGGGCGCGGAAGATGTCGGCGATCCGCAGCGATTCGACCCGCTTGTCGCCTGTGCCCTGCACCTTCACCAAGGCCATTTCGCGCTCGAGAGACGGACCCTCCACGGTGAGATCGGTGACGCGATGCACCGGCACCAGGCGGCGGAGCTGGTTCTTGATTTGCTCGATGATCATCGGCGTCCCCGAGGTGACGACGGTGATCCGCGAGAGATGCTTCGAGACATCGACCTCGGCGACCGTCAGGCTTTCAATGTTGTAGCCGCGGCCCGAGAAGAGCCCGATGACACGGGCGAGCACGCCCGCCTCGTTGTCCACCAGCACCGAAATCGTATGGCGCTCCGTCCCCTCGTTCGTGCTCACGACCGCAAACCCCGTTCCGCCTTGCGCGCTGCTGCGTTCCGACATGGCTACACCAGGACCATGCCCTCTTCGGAGACCGGCTTCGCGGTCTGATCCTCCGGCCCCAGCAGCATCTCGTTATGCGCCGAGCCCGAGGGGATCATCGGGAAGCAGTTCTCCTTCTCGTCGACCGCGATGTCGGCGATGACCGGACCGGGCGTCGCCAGCATCTTCGCGATCACGCCGTCGAGCTCGCCCGGCTTCTCGGCGCGCAGCCCGGTCGCGCCGAAGGCCTCCGCCAGCTTCACGAAATCCGGCAGCGCATCGCTATAGCTCTCGGAATAGCGGCCGCCGTGCAGCAGCTCCTGCCATTGGCGCACCATGCCCATCCACTTGTTGTTCATGATGAAGATCTTCACCGGCAGGCGGTACTGCACCACCGTGGACATCTCCTGGATGTTCATCATGATCGAGGCCTCGCCGGCGACGTCGATCACCAGCGATTCCGGGTGCGCCACCTGCACGCCATAGGCGGCGGGCAGGCCATAGCCCATGGTGCCGAGGCCGCCGGAGGTCATCCAGTGGTTCGGCTTCTCGAACTTCAGGAACTGGGCGGCCCACATCTGGTGCTGGCCGACCTCGGTCGTGATGTGGAAATCCCGGTCCTTGATCGCGGCATAGAGGCGCTGCAGCGCGAATTGCGGCTTGATCACCTGGTCCGAGGGGCGGAACTTCAGGCAATCCCGCGCCCGCCACTTGTTGATCTGCTCCCACCAGGCGGAGAGCGCCTTGCCGTCGGTCTTGATCTGGCGCGCCTTCCAGATCCGCATCATCTCCTCGACCACATGGCCGACGTCGCCGATCACCGGCAGGTCGACCCGGATGTTCTTGTTGATCGAGGAGGGATCGATATCGACGTGGATCTTCTTCGAGCCCGGCGAGAACGCCGCGAGCTTGCCGGTCACCCGGTCGTCGAACCGCGCGCCGATGTTGATCATCACGTCGCAGTCGTGCATGGCGAGATTGCTCTCGTACATGCCGTGCATCCCCACCATGCCGAGCGACAGCGGATCGGAGCCCGGGAAGGCGCCGAGGCCCATCAGCGTCTGGGTGCAGGGGAAGCCGGTCAGGTGGATGAAGTCGGTCAACAGGGCGCAGGCCTGCGGGCCGGAATTGACGCAGCCGCCGCCGATATAGAACAGCGGCCGCTTGGCATGCGCCATCAGCTCGACCGCCTTCTCGACCGCAGCGCGATCCGGGCGGACCGGCGGGTTGTAGCTGCGGTGCTTCTGGCCGGCGTGATTGACGTATTCGTATTTCGCCTGCTGCACGTCCTTCGGCAGGTCGATCACCACCGGGCCGGGCCGGCCGCTCTTCGCCACGTGGAAGGCCTCGTGGACCTTGCGCGACAGCTC
>DATKNM010000287.1:0-6438 GCA_035541335.1 Binatia bacterium | reverse complement strand
CGATGATCCGCCTGTTAGAATTTTTCGACATCAAGTCTCGTGGGAGAAGGGCGTGTCGGCACCACCGAAGTCACAAGGGGAACCCATCACCTCGCGCGCCCAGCTCGTCGAGTATTTCTCGTCGGGTTCAAAACCGAAGGCGCAATGGCGGATCGGCACCGAGCACGAGAAGTTCGTGTTCGACGCGAAGACCCTGCGCCCGGTCCCCTATGAGGGGCCGAACGGCATCGGCGCGATCCTCAACGGCCTCACCCGCTTCGGTTGGGAGAAGATCGAGGAGGAGGGGAAGGTCATTGCCCTGACCAAGGATGGTTGCGGCATCACCCTCGAACCGGGCGGACAGTTCGAGCTCTCGGGCGCGCCGCTCCAGTCGATCCACCAGACCTGCGCCGAGGTCGGGAACCACCTCTCCCAGGTGAAGGCGATCGCCGGCGAGCTCGGCATCGGCTTCCTCGGCATGGGCTTCCAGCCGAAGTGGTCGCGCGCGGACACGCCTTGGATGCCGAAGGCGCGCTATCAGATCATGAAGCGCCACATGCCGCGGCGCGGACAGCTCGGGCTCGACATGATGCTTCGGACCTGCACGGTGCAGGTGAACCTCGACTTCCTCGACGAAGCCGACATGGTGAAGAAGCTGCGCACGTCGCTGGCGCTGCAACCGGTCGCAACCGCGCTCTTCGCCGATTCGCCCTTCAGCGAGGACAAGCCCAACGGCTTCATGAGTTATCGGGCGCAGATCTGGACCGACACCGATCCCGATCGCACCGGCCCCCTGCCCTTCGCCTTCGAGGACGGCATGGGATTCGAGCGTTACACCGACTACCTGCTCGATGTCCCAATGTACTTCGTCTATCGCGACGGCAAGTACATCGATGCCAGCGGCCAGTCGTTCCGCGATTTCCTGAACGGCAAGCTGCCGGCCCTGCCCGGCGAGGTCCCCACCACCGGGGACTGGTCGGACCATGCCACGACCGCCTTCCCCGACGTCCGGGTGAAGAAGTTCCTGGAGATGCGCGGCGCCGATGGCGGGCCGTGGGATCGGCTCTGCGCCCTCCCCGCCCTCTGGGTCGGCCTGCTCTACGACCAGACCGCCCTCGAGGCCGCCTGGGACCTCTGCAAAGGCTGGAGCCGCGCGGAGCGCGAGGCGATGCGCCGCGACGTGCCGAGGCAGGCGCTGAAGACCAGGTTCCGCAACGGAACGGTGCGCGACGTGGCGCTCGAGGTCCTGAAGATCGCGCGCCTCGGCCTCAACAACCGCAAGGCCGGCGACCTCGCCGGCGCCGACGAGAGCGGCTTCCTGAACGTGCTGCAGACCATCGCCGAGTCCGGCGAGTGCCCGGCCGAGGAGAAGTTGAAGCTCTACGAGACCAAGTGGAATCGCTCGGTCGACCCGGTGTTCAAGGAGTTCGCGTACTGATCACTGCGTGCAGCCGCTGAGTTCCTTCTCCGAAATCGAGAAGACCTTGCCCGCTTCGACCTTTACGCTCTTCGCGGAACAACTGCGCCCGGCGACGTCGTGGAGCTTGGCGTCGTAGGTGCCGCTCGCAAGTCCACTGATCTTCAGGCGCTCATCGTAATCCACCGACTTGTCGGGATCGGCGAGGCAGAGGTTGGGACCGAAATCGCTGCTCCCCGCCGGCGCCAGTTGCAGCCCGTCGACCGTGTTCTTGGTGAGATTCCAGAACTTGGTGATCGTCTCCGCCGAGGCGGAGGCCGCGAACGCCGTCAGTGCGGCCAAGATAAGAACAGCCCGCATCATCGGATCACCACGCCCCAGGGCAGCTCGCCGACCGGGATCGACTTCAGCACCTTCAAGCTGCCGACATCTATCACCGAGACGTCGTTGGATTCGCCGTTGGCGGTCAGCAGGTACTTGCCGTCCGGCGTCAGGTCGGTGTGCCAGACGCGCTGGCCGACCAGCAGGTAGTCCTTCACCTCGAAGCTCGCCACATCGACGACCGCGACGCGGTTCGCAGGCCCCAAGGAGATGAACGCGGTCTTGCCGTCCTTGGTGATGGAGATGCCGACCGCCTGGATGGTTTCGGGGCGCACGCCCTGGACCGCGAAGGAGATCTTCTTCAGTATCTTGCGCGTGGCGACGTCGATGACCGCGACCGTGCCGCCGACCTCGGAAGAAACCCAGACCTCCTTGCCGTCCGGCGTGAACTCGGCGTAGCGCGGGCGGGTGTCCACCAGCACGCTGTCCACCACCTGGAAGCTGTCGGTGTCGATGAAATGCGCCATGCTGGTGGTCTCGGAGGTCGCCACCAGCCATTTGCCGTCCGGGCTCACGCCCATGCCCTCGGGCTCGACACCGACCGGAATCTCGTTCGCCACCGCGCCCTGGTCGATGTCTAGCACGGAGACGAGGGCGTTGTCCTCGTTGGCGACGTAGAGATACTTGCCGTCGGGTGATGGCGCGAACAGCTCGGGATCGGCCCCGCTCGGCAGGGTGCGCACCACCTTCATGCTGTCGGCGTCGATCGCCTCGATGTGGTCGGCGTCGCTGGTGCAGACGAAGATGGTCTTTCGGTCCTTGCTGATGGTGATGCCGCGGGGCCGCTGGCCGACTGGGATCGTGGCGACCACCGCCATCTTGTCGGTGTCGATCACACTGACCGTGTTGCCCTTCTCGTTGGAGACGAAGGCCATGTAGGCCTCGGCGTCACCCGCGGCGACCACGGTCGCGCACAGCAACATCAGCGCCCCGATCGCCAAGCGGTGCGGCATGTGCTCCAACTCCTATGGCGGTTGAATGCCCTATCGATATCAGTGGCGGATCGTAGCCTCGGCACCGCGGTCGCCGAAATTGGACTAAATGATGAGATGCGTCAGGCGCGCAGCAATTCCGGCATCGGCGTGACGGCGGCGCTGTCGGGAAACACAACGCGCGCCAGGGCGTCCTGCGGCAAGGCGAAATGCGCCGCCAGCACCGATTTCGCGACGGCGCGGAAGTCCGTGGTCGGAGCGAGATCGCGGCTCTGATAGAGCTGGGCGAACTCCAGGCCGGGCCAGTCGGCAATCACACGCTTGCCCGCGACCGCGCCGCCGCCGAGGAAGAGCGCCGTCGCCGTGCCGTGATCGGTGCCGCCGCTGCCGTTGGGGCGGGCGGTGCGGCCGAACTCGGTCGCGGTCATGACCACCGTCTTCGACCAGGCGGGACCGAGCGCTTCTTTGAGCGCAGCAAAGGCATCGTTCATCTGCTGCAAAGCCGCCGCCATGCGACCGTTCTGTCCGAGCCCCTGGGCAGTATGGGTGTCCCAGCCCTGCAGCTCCAGGACGGCGATGCGCGGGCCGTTCGCTTGCGCCAAGAGCTTGCCGCCGGCCTCGGCGAGCACGCGCGCGGCATTGCCAGGGCGGAGCGTCGTCATCGCGGCATCCGGCCCGATCGCTTGCGTTGCCATCGCGTCGGCGCTGATCGCCTGGCGCAGAGTGTCGCCGAGAGCCGGCTGCCTCGCATACATGGCCTGAACGAGATTGAGGAAGTCGGAGCCTGCAGCCGGAAGATTGTCCGGCGCCCAGGAGGCGACCGCCACCTTGCCGCGCAAGGCGAGCGGCACCTCGCCGCCGAGCGCGACGCCAAGACGCCGGTCGTCGCCGCCGCTCATCAAGCCGATGGCGCGGTTGAGCCAGCCGGATTCGCCGGCATGGGGCCGGGTCGTGCCGTTCTCCAGCAGATCTTGGCCGTCGAAATGCGAGCGCTCGCGATAGGAGGTCGCGACGGCATGCACGACCAGCATCTCGCCCCTGTCGTACCACGCCTTCAGCTCGGCGAGCTTCGGGTGCAGGCCGAACTTGCCGTCGAGGTCGAGCACGCCGTCGGCGCCCCCGTCATCGGCGAGTGCCAGCGTGCCGCGCAGCGCCTTGTAGTTGGGATCCCCATAGGGCGGCACGGCATGAAGACCGTCCATGGCGCCCCGCTGGATCGCCAGCACGAAACGCGCGTCGGTCGGCGCATCGGCGAGGGCGAGGCGCGGCAGCGCGCCGAGCGCGAGGCCGGATCCAGTCAAAGCGAGCAGATAGCGACGGCTCAACATGGCATCACCTCCGCAGAAATTCGGGACTGACCAGCAGCAGGGCGATGGCGTCGGCGCGGCTGGGCGCATGCGTGACGGCGAAATCCGACTCCGGCGAGATCGTCGTGCCAAGTGTGAGATCTGCGAGCCGGAGCGGATCGCTGTCGGCGCGCGCCTTGCCGACGGATTCCGCGTAGTCGATGCGCGCCAGCAGCGATTCCGGCGCCAGCCAGGACGATGCGTCGTCCGGCCATCCCGCCGGTGACGGTGCAAAGTATGGCCGCTGGCCAAGGCGGTTCAGCGCCTGCACGGCGCGCCGCGCCTTCACGTCGCCGTCGGCGGCGAAGGCGCGGAAGATCGCCACGACCCAGTCGTAGGGCGCGCGGTACTTGCCCCCGCCTTGGTCAAGGTCCTGCCAGGCAACATCGAGGTCGATCATCCGTCCGTAGACCGCGGTGAGATCGCCGCCAGTTGCGGTGAAGGTGTCGACCAGTGCCGCCACGGCCTCCTTCGGCGGATCGTCCGCGATGAAGTGCTGCGCGAGCTTGGTCGCGATGAAGTGCGCCGTCGCCGGACGGTGCGCGAGATCCTCCAACGCGACATCGGCCTCGTTCTCGCCTTCATCCGCATAAGTCTTGCCGAGGAGAGTCTTGGCGCCGGGCTGGTGGATCGACGGGATGAAGACCGCGCCGCCGCGGCGGGCGGCGATGACGCGATCGGGCTGGGCCGGGCGATGGATGGTCCAGCCGGTCAGGATCTTCGCGAGTTCGGTGACGTCGGCCTGGGTATAGCCGCCATCGACGCCGAGCGTGTGCAGTTCCATGAGTTCGCGGGCGAGATTCTCGTTGAGGCCGCGGCCCCGGCGCCAACCGGCGCGGGAATCGGGGCCGATCGAGGTCGCGTTGTCGAGATAGAGCAGCATCGCCGGGTGCAGGGTGACCGCCTTCAAGAGATCAACGAAGCGGCCGAAGAGATGCGGGCGGATCGCCTCGGCCTCGAACGGCCCGATGAAGCCGGCGGCAGCCGGGCGGATTGCTGAGACGGTGAAGTGATTCGACCAGAAGGCCACCAGGCGCTCGACGAACGGTGTCGTCGAGCCGATCGCGGCCGCGAGCCGCGCGGCGGCATCGTCCGGATAGTGCTGCCTCGCCAGCTTCAGGATGGCCTGGATCAGATTCTTCTGCGCCTCGCCCCCGGCCCCGGGCGGTGCCTCGGGCAGCGCCGCGAGGCGCGCCTCGGTTCCGGGCAGTGCCGCCACCGCGGCCGGGATCGCTGCAGCGTTCACTTGCGCCTTGACCCAGGCACGGGGATCGGCGCCGATCGCCGCCAGCTCGCCGGGCCTGGCGCCGAGACCGAAGCGGTTGGCGGCGAGGACGGCGGCTGGCGTCATGATTGCTTAGGGCTGTGGAGGCGGCTCTCGGTCGCCGCGGTCGCGCCAGCGCTTCGACCACTGCTCGACCAGGTCGTGGCGCTCCTTCGCCGGGATCTGCGGAAGGATCTCGCGGATGGTCTGGTGCGCGATGGCGCCCATACCGTCCATTGCCGTCTGCAGCTCGTGGAACGCCTGGTCGAAGGCGGCAGGATCGAACGGATCCGCCTCGGCGGCCTGAGCCACCTTATCGCGCGCGGCGCGGATCTGGTCGCGGGCCGAGTCGAATTGCGGCTTCGCGGCCTGGAACTTTTCCTTGAAGATCGGCCGCACTTCCGGCGGCAGGCCGCCGATCATCGCCTCGATGCCGTGGCCCGGACCGCCGGGGCCGCCCGGCCCCATGCCGCGCGGACCGAAAGGCGGACCGTAGAACCAATGCCCGGCCGAGAGGCCGACCAGGAAGAGGTTGAGGCAGAGCGAGACGATCGCGCCACCCACCAACCACTTCGCCCCCGAACCCGAGATGGTCATTGCGAGCCTCCCGTCAGCCCGCCGGTACCGTTGCCTTCATAGGCGAGCGCCACCAGATCGACCGCGCTTCCGGTATCGTAGGTGCTATCGTTTGCGGCCACTGTGGTCGTCGCCGTCGAGTCGAGCGCGAGACTGCTCGGCACCAGCCCGCTGGCGCCGGCGAAGACGCCGACTGCAAGCGATGCCGCCGCCGCCACGGCACCCAGCTCCACCAGGACCGGCAGGCGCCAGTTCCGGGGATCGAAGGCTGCGAGCCAGTCGGCCGGCGCACCAGTTGACTTCCGGCTGCGCGACGTCGCCTGTTCCAGGATACGGCGACGCAGCTCGGCCCCCGCCGGCTCCGACGCCATCGCGGCCCGGAGGTCGTTCTCGAACCTCGTCTCGGCCTCGAAGCTCTCTGCTTCATTCATCTTGCTCATTCCTCTCCATCCCCGGCGAGGCGTTCCCTCAACTCACGCTTCGCCCGCACCAAAAGCGACTCAAACGCCTTCACCGAAATCTCCATGGTCTCCGCCGCCTGGG
>DATKNM010000286.1:0-2124 GCA_035541335.1 Binatia bacterium | reverse complement strand
CCGGAGAGCACGACCTGCAGCACCGGCGCATCGGCGGCATCGAACGGCGTCGCGAAGGCCTCCGCACCCGGCTGCGAGACCGCGAAGCCGGTCGCGTTCAGCACCAGGTCGGGCTGCGCCGCGCCGAACAGCCCGGCGATGAGATCGGCGGCGGTCGGATCCTTCAGGCTGTTGACGAAGATCGGCAGCGGATCGACGCCGCGCGCCTGCAGGGCCGCGATCAGCGCATCGATCGGTTGCAATGTGCCCGCCTGCATCAGCGCGCGATAGAACACGAGGGCGGCCTTCGGCCGATCGGTCCGCCAGTGCGGCGCAAGGTCGCCGAGGCCGACGACCGCTTCGCCGGGCCAATAGAGCCCGGCCTTCAGCAGCGGCCGCGGCTCCAGCCAGTCGGCGGTACGGCCGATGAGGGTTCCGGCATAGCGCAGCAGCTGCCGCGCATTCTCGATCCCGCCCTCGCCGAGATAGCGCCACAGCCGATGCGTGGCGGCGGCGTCGAGGGTGGAGAAATCGCCGAGCTCCGGATCGGGCTGGTCGTCGCCGGGCAGGCAGGCCAGTGGGATGCCTTGCGCGCGGCACGCCGCCGCCACTTCCTCGATGCCATAGGGCCAATAGCGCTTGCCGCCGAGCAGCCGCACGATCACCAGCTTCGCATGCGCGATCACGTCCTCGACATAGGCGTCGACCGAGAGGTGATGCGTGAGCTGCAGCAGGTTGGCGAGGCGCAGGCTCGGCTTCGGTTCCGCAAGACTCCCCTGGGCCGCGGCCAGGCAAGCGAGCTCGGTATCCGCGGCGGAAAGGATGACGATCTCCCCCGGCGTCTGGCCGAGATCGATCGCCCCTGCGCCGTCGGAAATCTCGCCCGGCTTGGCCGCGAGGAGATGCATCTATCCCCTCACCGCCGCCGCGATCGCCGCGCGGTCGAGGCCCTTCAGGCCGATCACCACCAGGCGGCCGCGCCGCGCCTCGCCGGCGCCCCAGGCGCGGTCGTAGTAATGCTGGATGCGGCCGCCAACGCCCTGCAGCACCAGGCGCATGTCGCGACCCGCCACGTCGAGGAAGCCTTTGACCCGCAGGATGTCATGCGCCGCGATGGCGGGCTTCAGGCGCGCCACCAGCTCCTCGGGCTCCTTCAGCGACGCGACCTCGATCTGGAAGCTCTCGAACTCGTCATGATCGTGGTCCTCGCCTTCCAGCTCGTGGTGCGAGAAGCGGGTGTCGAGATCGGACTCCGCCGCGGCGCCGAGGCCGAGCAGCACGTCGGGCTCGATCGCGCCGAAGCTGGAGAGGACCAGCTTCGCCTTCCGCTTCATCTCGCGGTCGATCGCGTCACGGGCCGCCTGCCGGTCGTCCGCCGACATCTGGTCGTTCTTGTTGAGGATGATGAGGTCCGCGCTGTTGATCTGGTCCTCGAACAGCTCGGCCAAGGGCGAGTCATGATCGAGCGAGTCATCAGCCGCCCGCTGCTCAGCCACCGCCGCCGGATTGTCGGCGAAGCGCCCGGCCGCGGCGGCGGGGCCGTCCACCACGGCGACCACCCCGTCGACGGTGACGCGGGTCCTGACCTCCGGCCAGTTGAAGGCGCGGATCAGCGGCTTCGGCAAAGCGAGGCCGGAGGTCTCGATCACGATGTGCTCCGGCGGCAGCGGCCGGTCCAGGAGCGCGGTGATGGTCGGCAGGAAATCGTCGGCCACGGTGCAGCAGATGCAGCCGTTGGCGAGCTCGATGATGTTTTCCTCGGGGCAATCCTCGATGCCGCAGCCCTTGACGATCTCGCCATCGACGCCGAGCTCGCCGAACTCGTTGATGATGAGCGCGATGCGCCGGCCGCGCGCATTCCTGAGCAGGTTCTGGATCAGGCTGGTCTTCCCGGCGCCGAGGAAGCCGGTGACGATGGTGGCTGGAATCTTCGCGGTCATGTCCTTCTCATTTCAATGCGCCTATTTCAATGTGAGCGGCAGTCCGGCGGCGACGAACAGCACCCGGTCCGCCTTCTCCGCCAGGCGCTGGTGCAGGATGCCGGCGAGATCGCGGAAGCGTCGCGCCAGCGCGTTGTCCGGCACGATGCCGAGGCCGACCTCGTTGGAGACGAAGACCACCGGCCCGCCGAACTGGTGCACGGCA
>DATKNM010000285.1:0-2210 GCA_035541335.1 Binatia bacterium | reverse complement strand
CCATCGCCGCCGCGGTGGAAGAGCAGGGGGCGGCCACCCAGGAAATCGCCCGCAACGTGCAGCGCGCGGCGACCGGCACCCAGCAGGTCTCCTCCAACATCATCGACGTGCAGCGCGGCGCCAGCGAGACCGGCTCGGCGTCCTCGATGGTGCTGTCCGCCGCAGAGCTGCTGTCGTCGGACTCGGGCCGGCTCAGGGACGCGGTCGGCAAGTTCCTGGCATCGGTCCGCGCCGCCTGATCGCAACCGGAAGCTAGGCCGCGCGGTCGAGATAGCTGAGCTCGCTCTCGGCCGCGCGCATCACTCGGATCAGCCGCCTGCGATCTGTCTCGGCCAGCTCGCCGGCGCTGAGAAGCGCCTGACAGTGTTCGATGACGCGGTGGTGGCTTTGCGCGAGAAAGCGCCCGACGCCCGCGCGAAGCGGATTGCGCGAGGGCATCGGGTGCATTGGCGCGGGCCGGTCGAGCATGCCATCAGCTCCAGGCCGTCTGGTCGCGATCGCGCTCCGCCGGAGCCGGCAGCAGGCCCGACGGCGGGATTTGCGGCGCGAACAGCGTGTCGATTTTCAACCCGGAAGAGCCGGCGTTCCACTTCATCCAGGGCATGGAATCGATATGCGGAATCGGCGGCAGCTTGATCGCCGTCGTCTCGACGCCGGATGCGCCGTGCTCATGGGGGCTGTCGCTGCCGCGCGCCGCGAGCGACGGCAGCGAGAGCAGGCCAGCGAGCGCCGCCGTGAACACGCCGCGCAGCAGCAGCCGTGCCTGTCCGTGCCAGGTCTCCGCAACTGCGGAGCCAATGGTCTGATCATGGATCATCTCATCCTCCCGTTGTTGCAGATGGCCCGGCCCCCGATGGAGGCCGGGCCGGCTCGTCACTCAGTAGTCCATCGCCGGAGCGGCCGGAGCGTCCGACTTCTTCGGCTTGTCTGCCACCAGCGCTTCCGTGGTGATCAGCAGCGAAGCGACGGAGGCGGCATCCTGCAAGGCGGTGCGAACCACCTTGGCGGGATCGATCACGCCGGCCTTGACCAAGTCCTGGTATTCACCGGTCGCGGCGTTGAAGCCCCAGTTGTAGTCGTTCTTTTCGAGCAGCCTGCCGACGATGAGCGAGCCATCCTCGCCGGCATTCTGCACGATCTGCCGTGCCGGCACCTGGATCGCGCGCCTGATGATGTCGATACCTGCCTTCTGGTCGGCATTGTGGGTGCTGAGGCTGTCGATCGCCTTGAGCGCGCGCAACAGCGCCACGCCGCCGCCGGGCAGGATGCCTTCCTCGACCGCCGCGCGCGTGGCGTGCAACGCGTCGTCGACGCGGTCCTTCTTCTCCTTGACCTCGACCTCGGTCGCGCCGCCGACGCGCAGCACGGCGACGCCGCCAGCAAGCTTCGCCAGCCGCTCCTGCAGCTTCTCGCGGTCGTAGTCGGAGGTGGTCTCCTCGATCTGCGCCTTGATCTGGCCAACCCGCGCCGCGATATCCTTCTTGGCGCCGGCACCCTCCACGATGGTCGTGTTCTCCTTGTCGATCACGACCTTCTTGGCGCGGCCGAGCATTGACAGCGTCACATTCTCGAGCTTGATGCCGAGATCTTCCGCAATCGCGGTGCCGCCGGTCAGGATCGCGATATCCTCGAGCATCGCCTTGCGGCGATCGCCGAAGCCCGGTGCCTTGACGGCGGCGACCTTCAGCCCGCCGCGCAGCTTGTTGACGACGAGCGTTGCCAGCGCCTCGCCTTCCACATCCTCGGCGACGATCAGCAGCGGCTTGCCCGACTGCACGACCGCCTCGAGCAGCGGCAGCATGGCCTGCAGTCCCGACAGCTTCTTCTCGTGGATCAGGATGTAGGGGTCTTCCAGCTCGACCCGCATCTTCTCGGAATTGGTGACGAAATAGGGGGACACATAGCCGCGGTCGAACTGCATGCCTTCGACCACTTCGAGCTCGGTGTCGAGGCTCTTGGCTTCCTCCACCGTGATCACGCCCTCATTGCCGACCTTCTGCATGGCATCGGCCAGGAAGCGACCGATCTCGCTGTCGCCATTGGCGGAGATGGTGCCGACCTGGGCGATTTCGTCGTTCGAGGTGACCTTCTTGGCATGCGACTTGAGGTCTGCGACGATCGCCTCCACCGCGAGGTCGATGCCACGCTTGAGGTCCATCGGGTTCATGCCGGCGGCTACCGCCTTGGCGCCCTCCTTGACAATCGCCTGC
>DATKNM010000284.1:0-2340 GCA_035541335.1 Binatia bacterium | reverse complement strand
TGGAGTGCCCGTCCTGCGGCAGCACCAAGGTCGCGAAGGCGCTGATGGCGCCCCGGATCGGCGGCAAGAAGAGCAACTCGACCGAGCTGGTGCCGGTCGCGCCGATCCCCGTGCCGGCTCCCGCCGCCGTCCCGGCACCCGCCGGCAAGATGGCGGTGATGCCGGCCGAGCTCCGGCAGGTGCTGAAGGAAGTGCGCCGCCAGATCGAAGCCAATTGCGACTATGTCGGCGACAAGTTCGCCGACGAGGCCCGCAAGATCCACGAGGGCGAATCCGAAGCCCGCGGCATCTACGGCGAAGCGACCGAGGATGAGCACCGCGAGCTCATCGAGGACGGCATCGACGTCGCCCGCGTCCCCTGGGTGCCCAGAGAGGACGCTTAGGGAGAAGACGCCTAAGCCCTAAAGTCCCGCCTCCGGCTCGCCGTTGCCGGAGAGGATCAGCGCCGCGCCGCGCACCGCGCTCCGGAACGCCTCGTCGTAGCTGACGCCCTTCACGCCCCAGGCGTGCCGCTTCCTGCCGTCGTCCAACATCCAATGCGCGATCCAGCCGTGGTCGGCGTCGCTCCAGTCGAGGCTGCCCACCAGCGGCAGCGCGCCGCCGGAGCGCTCAGCGAGTGCCGTCAGGCGCGCGGCCGGACTCTTTGCGGCGCTCTCCACCGTCACCGCGTTCTCCGCCAGCGCATTGAGGCTCGGCAGCGTGACGGTGAGGCCGTAGCGCATCGCCGTGTTCATGAGCGCCGCGCGCATATCGGGATCGAAGTCGCCGTCGCTGCTCAGCATGTCGTTATGCCCGAGGCCCTGCACCGCCAGCACCATGGTCAACGGCGTGCGGTCGCCGGGCCAGGGCTTCCGTCCGAGCGCGGCCAGCGCCGCATCGACCTTCGCCGCATTGAACGCGCAGGTGAGATAGTAGGGCCGGTCCCTTGTCCCTTGCTCATCATGGATCGGTCGGCCCGTCATGCGGTCGTAGTAGCTGTACGCATCGATGAGATCGCCGGCTTTCTCGCCGAGCTTCCGCACCCGCGGATCGTCCGGCAGCTTCATGTCGCCGCTCGCCTTCGCCAGCACATCCTCGAGGCACATCCGGAAGCCCTCCGGGCGGCTCCGCGTGTCGGCGCCGGTGACGATGACGCGGGTGGTGTAGAGATCGGCCGGCTGCCCGAGATCGTCGGCCGCGGCGGAGGCCATGCCGAAAAGGAGCAGCAGCGCCGCGAGGCGGATCGAGCTAACCAAGATGTTCGCCCTCCCAGAGCACGGTTTTCCGCACTATGGGAGGGTGGCGTTGAACAGTCTATCCTTATTTAGACCGTTCGGCCGCCGAGCGATCCTACCCCATCTGCTGCGGGCGCATGTCGGCGCGGTCGATGCCGGCGACATGGACCGGCTTCTTCATGGCGTCGCGGCGGAAGGGCTCGCCGAGCTCCTGATTGATCATCGCCTCGATGAGCGTGGTCTTGCGGTGCTGCATCTGGTCGGTGATCGCCTTCTGGAGCGCGGCGGTCAGCGCGTCCATGGTGAAGGCCTGCACGCCTTCGAGCCCGCAGGCCTTGGCGATGCCGGCATAGGAGACCTGCTCGTCGAGTTCCGTGCCGACGAAGTTGTCGTCGTACCAGAGCGTCGAGTTCCGCTTCTCCGCGCCCCACTGATAGTTCCGGAACACGATCTGGGTGATCGCCGGCCACTCCTTGCGGCCGATGGCGGTCAGTTCCGTGACCGCGATACCGAAGGCGCCGTCGCCGGAGAAGCCGACCACCGGCACGTCGGGGCAGGCGATCTTGGCGCCGACGATCGACGGGAGGCCGTAGCCGCAGGGCCCGAACAGGCCCGGCGCCAAGTACTTCCGGCCCTGCTCGAAGGACGGATAGGCGTTGCCGATGGCGCAGTTGTTGCCGATGTCGGAGGAGATGATGGCGTTTCGCGGCAGCGCCGCGGTGATCGCGCGCCAGGCCATGCGCGGGCTCATCCAGTCCGGCTTCGCCTTCCGCGCCCGGGCGTTCCAGGTGGTGCCGGGATCGTCCTGCTCGTGATCCATCGAGGTGAGCTCCTGGGCCCAGGCCGACTTCGTTTGCGCGATCACCGCGCGGCGCTCGGCGCGATCCGCAGAGGTGAGGCCGGCGCCGAGGCGGGCGTGGATCTCCTTCGCGACCTTGGCGGCGTCGCCGACGATGCCGATGCTGATCGGCTTGGTGAGGCCGATGCGGTTCGGGTTGAGGTCGACCTGGATGATCTTCGCCTGCTTCGGCCAATAGTCGATGCCGTAGCCGGGCAGGGTGGAGAAGGGGTTCAAGCGCGTGCCCAGCGCCAGCACCACGTCGGCCTTGGCTATGAGCTGCATCGC
>DATKNM010000283.1:0-11768 GCA_035541335.1 Binatia bacterium | reverse complement strand
GAGCGTTGCGATCCGGCTGGAGGCCGTCGAGAAGTCGTTCGGCGACCGCCGGGTGCTGCGCGGACTTTCGGTCACGATCGCGCCAGGGCAGTTCGTCGCCGTGGTCGGCCGCTCCGGCTGCGGCAAGACCACCCTGCTCCGGATGATCGCCGGCCTCGAATCCGCGAGCGGCGGCGGCATCAGCATCGACGGCGCGCCGGTCCGAAACCTCCGCGACGATGTGCGGCTGCTGTTCCAGGAGCCGCGGCTGTTGCCCTGGCAGCGCGTGATCGCGAATGTGGGCATCGCGCGCGGCGCCGGCTGGCGCGCACGTGCGGAGGCGGCACTCGCCGATGTCGGGCTCGCCGACCGGGCCGGCGACTGGCCTGCCGTGCTCTCCGGCGGGCAGAAGCAGCGGGTCGCCCTCGCACGCGCGCTGGTCTCCCGCCCGAAGGCGCTGCTGATGGACGAGCCGTTCGGTGCCTTGGACGCGCTCACCCGCACCGAGATGCACCGGTTGCTCCTGCGGGTGCGGCGGGAATACGGCTTCACGGCCGTCCTCATCACCCATGACGTCCGCGAGGCGCTCGGCCTCGCCGACCGGATCCTGGTGCTGCGCGACGGCGAAGTCGCCATGGACGCGCCGATCGACGTGCCGCTCACGCTCCGCCGCACCAGCCCGGCATTGGCGCACCTCGAAAAGCGCGTGCTGGCCGAGGTCTAGCCGTCCCCGCGACTTTGTGTTCCCCCACGATCGATGCCAGACTGCGCGCCGTCGATCGCGAAGGGGAAACAACACATGCCCGATCGGATCCGTGTGGCGCTGGCCGGGGCCGGCGCCTTCGGCCATGAGCATCTGCAGCGCCTTGCCGCCATGCCGGCGGTGGAGATCGCCGGCATCGCCGACGCAAACCCGGCCGCGGCGCAGGAGGCTGCAACGCAATACGGCGCGACTCAAACGGACACCGACGCGCTCGCGCTGATCGGACGCGCGAATCCGGACGCGCTGATCGTGGCCACACCGGGAGCGACCCATGTGCCGATCGCGACCGCGGCATTGAAGCACAGCATTCCGGTCCTGGTGGAGAAGCCGGTCGCCATGTCGCTCGCGGAGGCGCAAGCCCTTGCGGCGGCCGAGGCCGCCTCCTCCGCCTTCGTGCTGCCGGGCCACGTCATCCGCTTCTCGGCGCATCACCGGATGCTGCGCGAGATCGTGCAGGCCCCGGATTTCGGTCCGATCCTCGGCTTCGCCAGCCGGCGGCACCGCGACGATGCGCATGCGGTGCGCTATGCCGATGTCGATCCCGTACTGATGACCATGATCCACGACATCGATCTCGGCCTCTGGATGACCGGAGACGGACTCTTGGAGACCTATGCCCTGCGCCGGCCGCAAGATACGGCGCGGTCGGCGACGACGATGATGGGCGCGGGTCGAAGCGGGACGGCTTGGCATCTCGATGCCGCCTGGACCTTTCCCGGCACCGCGACGCCGCCGGACCGGATCGAGATCGTCGGCGCCAACGGCAGCGTCGAATATGAAGCGGGCAAATGCATCCGCTGGTTCGGCACAGAGAGCGGCGTGATCGACCTCACCGCGATTCCCGAGGATCCGCTGGCGGCGGAACTCGGCTATTTCCTCAACTGTGTCCGGACAGGCAAACGCCCGGAGGCGGTGACTTTGCGCGATGCCTGCGCAGGGCTCGCAATCGCCGAAGCGGTACTCGCATCGATCGCCAGCGGCAAGCTGGAGCGCATCGGCTAGAGATCGCCGCGGTAAGGCGCCGCCACCACGGCGCAGCAATTGCCAGGGCGGACGCGTCCCGGCTGGCGCAGGCCGAACAGCATGCCGTCGGCCTGGTAATGCACGGTCTCCGGCGCGCGCGTCGGGTCCCAGGTGCAGTGGATGCGCCCGGCCGGCTCTCCGGCGCTGATCGCGCGGCCATGGGCGTGGAACGGCTCGAAGATGCCGTCGGTGCCGGCGAAGACATAGGCGGCGGCGCCGGGCAATTCCAGCAACTGCGTTTCCTTCCGCGCCGGCGGGTCCTTCAGCGGCGGCAGCACGCCGAGATGCCGGAGCACGTTGCGCACGCCGCGGCGGCAGATGTCGAGCGCGCCCGGCGCGACACGGCCGCCGCCGGCCATCTCGGTGCCGACGGTGACGAGGCCGGCGCGACAGGCGGCCGCGGTGGCGGTGCGGGGATCGTCGAGATTGCCGATGACCACGGCGAGCGGCGCATCGAAGGCGCGGGCGGCGGCGATGTTCTTCTTGCGCAGGACCGGGTCCTCGGCGGGCTCGATGATCGCGCTCGGCAAGAGGTCGAGTGACGAACCGCCGGAATGAAGATCCATGAAGGCGTCGGCGCGCGGGAAGAGCTCGTTCACGAGATAGGCGGAGATCTGCTGGGTGATGCTGCCGCGGGCATCGCCGGGAAAGGTGCGGTTGAAGTTGAGGCCGTCCACCGGCGAGGTGCGGCGCCCCGCCATCGCCGCATGCACGTTGACAGCGGGCAGCAGGATCAACCGGCCCTGAATCTCGCCGGGATCGAGCTCGCGGATCAATTCGGCGATGGTGATCGGCCCTTCGTATTCGTCGCCGTGATTCCCTCCCTCGATGACCACGGTTGGCCCCTTGCCATTGGCGATCACCGCCACCGGCACCCGGGTGACGCCCCAGGCGTCGTCATGGGGCGAATGCGGGATCATGATGAAGCCGACCTGCTTTCCCGGCCGGTCGTAGTCGATCGCGGTGAAGGCGGTGCTGGCGGGCTTGGCGGATCGGTCCATGACTCTGGCTCGCACGATGGGGGAAGCCGCTGTCGTAGCACGAATCGTCCTGGTCCTACCAATCAGGCCCGCTACAGGTCGGGTTCCGGCGCCGGCAGGATCAGGGAGATGCCGGCCTTCACGAGGCCGGGCGTGTCCTGCGCCCAATGCGCGTCCTTGGCGATCAGGCGACAGCGGCGCAGATCCAGGCTCTTCATCAGCCGCGTCAGCGGCGAGAGCGCGACCTCGCCGCTGCCGTCGAGCAGGCGGCGGGTGGGAATCGTCACCAGGCGGGTGGGATCCGGCAAGGCCGGGACGAATCCCGCCTCCACGGTCGGAAGCTCGAAAGCGACGGTGCGGAACAGGCTGGAGAGGCGCATGGAGATGTCGGTCAGCCGGACCCCGGCGACGTCGCGCGGGATATCGACGATCTCCGCGACCACCTGGCGGCGCCCGGCCTCGCTGAGGTTGCGCGCGACCTTGAGCCAGGCTTCGAGATCGCGGTTGCGAACGACGGTGCTGAAGCGCACCGGCACGACGACGAGATCGGCGCCGTTGCGGCCGAGCTCGGCGAGGATGCGTTCCCCCGCGCCGGTGAGCAGGAACACCTCCGCCTCCAGCCCATAGGGGTCCTGGCCGAGCGCCAGCAGGGTCTCGACCGAGTCGCGGAGGGCTCGCGGCAGGCGGGCGATCCCGATCGGCGCCGGCTTCCGCTGCTCGTTCAGCACCTGCAGGAACGTCACCCTGGCGGTGAGCAACGCCGCGGCGGCGGCTTCCCGGGCCGCAGCCTCGACATTGCCGCGCTCCTTCTCCAGCCGCTTGCCCAGGGCTTCGACGATCGACTCCTCGCTCGTCGCGTCGCCGCGCTCGACCGTCACCGTCGCGGCGAAGGACGCGACCTTCGCCTCCACCATCTCCGGGATCTCGCCGATCAAGCGGTCGCGGATCTCCGAACCGATCGCCCGGGCCTTGAACTTCGCCTCGTCCTCGGTGAGGCGATCGAAGAACACCAGGAAGCTTTCGTCGGCGGTGCGGCGGAAGATGTCGCCGGACTGCAGGTAGCGCCGTATCACGCGCTCCGCGAGATCCAGCGTCCGCGCCGCGAGCTCCGGCCAGCGCCGCCCCAGCTTCTCCCGCACGGAATCCAAGCCGACCAGCTGCAGCTTGCCGGCGACCACCGCCGCACTGCCGCCGCCGCGGGCCATCGCCCGGCGGATCGCCTGGTCGAAGGTCGGCGCGGCCGCGGCGCGTTCTCCGGCAAAATCGAGCTTGATGACGAAATGGCGTTGCTGGTCCGGCTGGCGGACGGCGGTCAACTGCAGCGACGCGGAGAGCGACGCGCCGGCGCGGGGCGTCAGTTGTGCTTCGAAGGTGCGGGGCTGGTCGGCGGTGTCGGCGGCGGCCAGGGCCTGGACGAAGGCGGTCTTGCCGGGCTCGTCCAGCAGCGCCGCCACCGGCCTGCCTGTCAGCTCCGCGGCGCTCCAGCCGAGATGGCGCGTCACCGCGGCATTGCTCATGATCGCGAGCCCGGCCTCGTCGGCGACCATCAGCGGGCTCTCGATCACGGCGAAGACCGAAGCGAGCAGGCGCTGCGTTGCCTCCCGCTGCTGCTCGGCCTGCTTGCGGGCCGTGACGTCGCGGCCGATGCGCACGAAATGCCGGAGAACGCCGTCCGGTCCGAAGATCGGGACCGTGGAGAGCTCGATCCAGTAGTCCTTCCTGCCGGCGTCGCGCGCCGCGAGCTCGATCCGCGAGGGCTCTCGCGTCTCCAGGATCTTGCGAAGCTGGCCGATCACCTCCGGCCAGGCGGCAGGCAGGACGATCTTGGCGAGCGGCTGGCCGAGCAGCTCGCCGGGCGCATATCCGGTCAGCCGCGCCGCCGCGGCGTTCACGAACTCGATGCGAGGGCCCTCCGGCGCGTCGAGATCGCCGTCGGTGATGACGACCGTCTCCGGCGCATGCGCGACGATGGTTTCGATCAGGCCATCGAGCAGCGTATCGTCCGTTCTGCCGTGGTCGAGCGCGTCCGGCACGTTCGAAGGGCCTCCTTGTGCCATTGATCCGGCGGCGACGGCGCAGGCGAACGTGGCCCCGAGCGCGTCCCTGGGCGCGTCCCTGGGCGCGTCCCTGGGCGCGTCCCCAAAGCATGGATGGCCGGCGTTAAGCGAGCGTTAAGCCGGATATGCCTGCAGTCCCAACGGCGCTTCAGCCGAGCGCGCGGAAGCGGTCCATGCCGTCGATGAGGGCCGCCTGGATGCCGGGCTCGCTCTTGGCGTGGCCGGCATCGGGGATGATCTGGTAGCGCGCCTCCGGCCAGGCGCGGGCAAGATCGTCGGCGCTGCGGATCGGGCAGACCAGGTCGTAGCGGCCCTGTACGATGAAGGCCGGGATGTGCCGTATGCGATCGACATGCTCCAGCAGGAAGTTCTCCGGCAGGAAGATGTTGTTGCGGAAGTAGTGCGCCTCCATGCGCGCGAGACCGAGCGCCAGCACCGGATCGGCGAAGTTGTCCAAGGTCCCCGGGCTCGGCAGCAGGGTCGAGCAGGCGCCTTCGTAGAGACTCCAGGACTTCGCCGCCGGCATGTGGATCGCGGGATCGGGGTCCATCAGCCGGCGGTGATATGATTCCAGGAGATCGCCCCGCTCATCCCCCGGCAGGAACTCGGCAAAGCGCCGCCAGGCCTCGGGCTGGATCCAGCGGAGCCCGTGGAGGAACCAGTCGATCTCCGATTTCCGGCAGAGGAAGATGCCGCGGAGCGCCATGCCCCGGACTCGATCCGGATGGTGCTCGGCATAGGCGATGGCGAGCGTCGAGCCCCAGGAGCCGCCCCACACGAACCAGCGCTCGATGCCGAGATGACGGCGCAGGGTCTCGATGTCCTCGATCAGCAGCGGCGTCGTGTTGTTGCGGATCTCGCCCAAGGGCTTCGAGCGGCCGGCGCCGCGCTGGTCGAAGATCACGATCCGATAGTGCGCGGGATCGAACATGCGGCGATGCATCGGCCCCGCCCCACCGCCCGGCCCGCCGTGCAGGAAGACGACCGGCACGCCGTCGGGGTTGCCCGATTGCTCGAAATACATGGTGTGGATGTCGTCGAGCGGAAGCATGCCGCTCTGATAGGGCGCGATCTCGGGATAGAGGTCGCGCCCCTTGCGACGGGCCGGTTCGGTGTTCGCGGCCATCGGGCCGATGCTCAGCGGAGGTTGACCGCCGAGGCGCGGAGCACCGCCACGGATTTCCGCATGCCTTCCATCGGCGACATCATCATGTCCTCATGCTCGATCGAGAGCACGTCGTCATAGCCGACCTGCTTCAAGGCGGCGCAGAACTGCCGCCACCAGGTCTCGCCGTGGCCGTAGCCGATGGTGATGTAGTTCCAGGTCCGCTCGGCATAGCGATCCGGGGCGCGGGTCTCCAGCACGCCGTCGATCCCGGCCGGCACCGGCTCGACCCGCGTGTCCTTGGCATGGACGTAGTAGATCGCGGAACCGAGCGCGCGCACCGCGGCGATCGGATCGGCGCCCATCCACATCGGATGGCTGGGGTCGTAGTTGGCGCCCACTGTCTCGCCGACGGCGTTCCGCATGCGATCGAGGGTGTAGGGATTGTAGACCGCCTGGTGGCCGTGGAGCTCCAGGCAGACGCGCCTCACGCCGCTGTCGCGCGCCACCTTCACGAGATCGCGCCAATAGGGGATCAGCACCTCGTCCCACTGGTATTGCAGGATGCTGAGGCATTCCGGCGGCCAGTCGGTGACGATCCAGTTCGGATTGGCGTCGCCGGGACCGCCGGGCAGGCCCGACATCATGACGATGCGGTCGACTTTCAGGAGCTTCGCGAGCTCAAACGTCTTCAGCGTCACCTCATGGTGCAGCTTACCTTTGTTCCCGGGATGGAGCGGATTGCCGGAGCAGTTCAGGGCGGCGATGGTGAGGCCGTGATCGGCGACCTTGGCGAGGAAGTTGCGGCGCTCGGTCTGGCTCTCCAGCATCCTCTCGAGGTTGAGATGCGGGGCCGAGGACCAGTTGCCGCAGGCGAATTCCAGGGTCTCGAGCCCGAGCTCCGCCGAGGCCTTGAGCATCTCGTCGAACGACAGCCCGCCCAGGCTGTCGGTGATCATGCCGATCTTCATCGCTTAGAGTCTCCGTTGGGGCTTGCGCCCATATTACGCCGCACCGTGAGGACGAAAAGCGGCAACCAGGGGCGTGGGGCCGACCCCTGGTTGCCGGGGAAACCGCGCCGAGACTGACCGGAGGACGCTTCCCCCCGAAAGCGCGTCTCCCGTACGGCGGCGCGGAAGGCTACTGGACCCAGGAAAGCTGGGGCAGCCAGTAGAACTGCGGGTTGAACTGGAAGTTGCCGACCCGCTTCGAGACGAAGTCGACATGCTTCGGATTGACCAGCACGGCCCAGGGCGCCTGATCCACCGCCATCTTGTCCACCTCGGCCCAGATCGCGTCCGCCTTCTTCCGATCGGTGACTGCCGTCGTCATGGCGCTCGCCATCTTCGCCTCCATCTCCTTGTCGCAGAAGCCGGAGACGTTGGGCGAGGCGTCGGAGCCCGGATGGAACGAGGCGCAGCTCAGGAGCACGTAGAGGAAGTCCGAGGCCGCCGGATAATCCTCGTACCAGGTGGTCATCCCTATCTGCATCTTGTTGTTGGAGTTGGAGATGTACTGCCACTGGGTGTCGGTGGAGATCGCCTTCATCGAGGCCTTGTAACCGAGATCGGTGAGCAGGCTCTGCATATAGGTGCCGAGCGCGCGGGAGATCGCGGTGTCCTCGGCGATGATGGTGACCGCCTGGCCGGCCGTGCCGGATTCCTTCACCAAAGCCTTCGCTTTCTCCATGTCGGGCGCGGACCATTTCTTGTCCGGGTTCTTGGTGTAGGGGCAATACTGGGCATAGCCGGGGAAGCCCGGCGGCAGGATCTGGCAGCTCGGCTGGGCGAGGTTCTTGCCGCCGAACAGCTTCACCACCGCGTTGCGGTCGATCGCATAGTTGACCGCCTGGCGCACGCGCACGTCGTTGAACGGCGCCTCGTTGGTATTCATGGCCGCATAGCGGATCGCCGCCAGCGCGTTGAGATGAGTCTGCTTCGCATACTTGGTGCCGAGCTCGGCCAGACGGTCGGTCGGCGGCTGATCCGAGGTCCAGTCAGCCTGGCCGTTCTGGATCGCGGTGATCTCCGCCTCGTCGGTCAGGCCGAAGTCGTAGTTGATCTCGTCGGGATAGCCGTCCGGCTGCGCGTCCTTGCTCCAGACCTTGAAGTTCGGGTTGCGGACGATCTTCCACTGCTTGTTGGGATCGTAGGAGACCGTCATATAGGCGCCGGTGCTGGGGATCGGCTGGTTGCCCTGGTCCTTCGCCTCGGTCTCCGCCGGCACGATCGCTGCATGCGGCAGTGCCAGCTTGTCGAAGAACTCGGAGTCCGCTTGGGTCAGGTGGATCGTGACCGTGCCGGCGGCCGCGTCGCCCGTGACGCCGCCTTCGAGGGTGCAGGTCGCCGGCGTCTTCAGGCAGGCATCGGCGCCGACGATCAGATTGTAGAAGGTGCCTGCGGTCGGGCCGGAGATCTTGAAGATGCGCTGGAACGAGGCGACCACATCGGCGACGCCGAGCTCCTTGCCGTTGGAGAACTTGATGCCCTTGCGGATCTTGAAGACGTAGGTCTTGCCGCCGTCCTGGGGTTCCGGAATCGCCTCGGCGAGATCGGGGACGATGGTGTTGCCGTCGGCGCCCGGCACCTTTTTGAAGGCGACCAGGCCGTCATACATGCCTTGGAAGATCTGCCAATATTGCTGGGCGTAGTTCATCTGCGGGTCGATGGTGCCCTGGGCCGCCACCGCGAGCAGGCGCATGGTGCCCCCGCGATGATCCCCCGCATTGGCCGTCGCAGCGACTGCCATCGCCGACGCGAGCGCGCAGGCCGTGACTGCGCCCCGCTTCCAGCCCGCTCCGATCCGTTCCTTCATCGCGATCATTCCCTTTCCCCTGCCCCGTGCCGGCTTTGCTCGACCGCTTGGAGCGTTCGTTCCGACTCTGCAAGAAAATGAAATACGCGTTGCGCGCCGACGCCAAGCCCTGGATGACCCGGCGCCCCGGCCTGAGCCGCGCCGGACGAAGACCGGAATCCGATTTTATATCAGTGCGTTGACATCGATCGCCCGATCCCGCTTAGACGGGCTTGTTGCGCGGTCACAGCCTGAATATTGCAGAACCTCTCAGGGAGGATCCCGCCGCCGATGATATTTTTTGAGAGAGCTGCGAGTCCTAAAGCATGCTGGTTACGCCGCCATCGACGAACAGCATATGGCCGGTGACGAAGCTGGCGGCGTCGGAAGCGAGGAACACGGCGGCGCCGACCAGCTCCTCGACATCGCCCCAGCGGCCCAGCGGGGTGCGGCGCGTGAGCCAGTCGCTGAAGGCGGCGTCCTTGACCAGCGCGGCGTTGAGCTCGGTCTTGAAATAGCCCGGCGACAATCCGTTGACGCGGATGCCGTGCTTGCCCCAGTCGATCGCCATGCCCTTGGTCAACATCTTCAGGCCGCCCTTGCTGGCGGCATAGGGCGCGATGCCGGGACGGCCGAGCTCGCTCTGCACCGAGCCCACGTTGATGATGGCGCCTCGGCGGCGCCGGATCATGTGTCGCGCCGCCGCCTGGCCGACGAAGAAAGCGGAATCGAGGTTGGTGCGCATCAGCCGATGCCAAACCTCTTCGGGGAAATCCTCCAGCGGCGTGCGGTGCTGCATGCCGGCATTGTTGATGAGGATGTCGATCGGCCCCGCCTCCGCCTCGATTGCATCAATGGCGGCCGCGACCGATTGGCGATCGGTGACGTCGAAGACGCGGCCGACGGCGCCGCCGCCCAGCGCCGTGACGGCGATGTCGAGCGCACCCGCATCGCGGCCGTTGAGCACGATGCGGGCGCCGGCGGCGGCGAGGCCCTTCGCCAGCGCCAGACCGATGCCGCGGGTCGAGCCGGTGATGAGGGCGCGCCGGCCCGTGAGGTCGAACATGGTCATGATGGCTAGAAGCTGATCTGCACCTTCATCGCCCGCGTGCGGTCGGCCGCGAGCTCGAAGGCCTTGACCGCATCGGCCAGCGGCAGGACCTCGGTCAGCAGCGGCCGCACGTCGATCCGGCGCTCGGCGATGAAGCGCGCCGCGAGGGCGAACTCCTCGTGGAAGCGGAAGGTGCCGATGAGGTCGAGCTCCTTGGTGACCAGCATCGACATCGGCAGGCTCGCTTGCGCGCCCTGCCCGATCTGCACGATGCGGCCCTGCGCCCGCACGATCTTCAATCCGGCGAGCAGCGTCTCCGCGCTGCCGGCGGCTTCGAACATCACGTCGAAATAGCCCTTTTCCGCCTCGAAGGCAGCCAGCGCCTCCGGCGCCGTCTTGACGTTGATCGCGCGGTCGGCGCCGACCTTCAGCGCGGCGGCAAGCGGCGCATCGTGAAGATCGGTCACCACGATCTCGCCGGCGCCCGCCGCGCGCGCGGCGGCGACGGTGAGGGCGCCGATCGGCCCTGCCCCGGTCACCAACACGCGCTTGCCCATGAGCGCGCCCGCGCGGTTGACGGCGTGGAGCGCCACAGCCAGCGGCTCGGCGAACGCGGCCTCGAAGACCGTGACGGTGTCGGGCACCGGGATCGCCTGCGTCGCCTCGCAGACCAAGGCCTCACGGAAGCCGCCCTGCACATGGGGAAAGCGCATGGCGCTGCCGTAGAAGCGCATGTCGAGGCACTGGGTCGGCAGGCCCATCCGGCAATAGCGGCATAGGCCGCAAGGCAGGCTTGGATTGACCGCCACCATTTGCCCGGCCGTGATGTCGGAGACCCCGGACCCGACGGTCTCGACAATACCGGCCACCTCATGGCCGAGGATCATTGGTTCCTGCAGCCGCACAGCGCCGAAGCCGCCATGAAGATAATAGTGGAGGTCGGAGCCGCAGATGCCGCCGGCGCCGATCCGCACGCCGACCTGCCCAGGGCCGACCGGTGGCAAGGCGCTCTCTTCCACGCGGAGGTCGCGGGGCGAATGGAGGACGGCGGCACGCATGGGGCTCTCCCTGATCCGGTCTTGGCCATATTGATAGTACAATTGTGCGGACCGATGAAGCGTCACAAAACCGCCCGTTGACGCCGCCTTCTCATTTCGATATTTCTCGAATCACGAAAATGATAGTGAAGTCATGAAGAAGACCCAGGCACTCGCCGCGTTCGGCGCGCTCTCGCAGGAGACGCGGCTCGACATCTTCCGCCGGCTGATCCGTGAGTTTCCCGAGCCGATGGCGGCCGGCGATATCGCCGCGGCACTCGACGTGCCTTCGAGCACGCTCTCGACCCATCTCGCGATCCTCGCCCGCGCCGGGTTGGTGAAATCCGAACGCCAGGGGCGCGCCATCCACTACCGAGCCGACACCGAGGGCGCGCGGGACCTGCTGGGCTTCCTGGTCAAGGACTGCTGCCGGGGCCAGCCCGAGATCTGCCAGCCACTGATCGCGGCGGCGACCCCGGCCTGCTGCTGAGGAGAGAACTGTGGGCCTGCAATTCAACGTCCTCTTCCTCTGCACCGGGAATTCCGCCCGCAGCATCCTGGCGGAGGCCATCCTCAACCGCGAGGGCAAGGGCCGCTTCGTCGCCTATAGCGCCGGCAGCCACCCGAAGGGCGAAGTCCACCCCTTCGCCATCGATCTCCTCAAGAAGTTGAATCATCCGACCGACACGCTGCGCTCCAAGAGCTGGGACGAGTTCGCCGAGACCGGCGCGCCCGAGATGGGTTTCGTCTTCACCGTCTGCGACAACGCCGCCCACGAAGTCTGCCCGATCTGGCCCGGCCAGCCGATGACCGCCCATTGGGGCGTGCCGGATCCAGCAGCGGCCGAAGGCAGCGAGGCCGAGCGGCGCCTCGCCTTCGCGGAAGCCTATCGCCAGCTCGGCAACCGCATCTCGATCTTCGCCAACCTGCCGATCCAATCCCTGGACCGGCTGAGCCTGCAGAAGCGTTTGAACGAGATC
>DATKNM010000282.1:0-3953 GCA_035541335.1 Binatia bacterium | reverse complement strand
ACCTCGGCAGACGGACTCTCGACCCGCAGCAGCTCCGCCGGATAATGGAACTTCGCGCCGTCGTCGAATTCGATCTCCAGCGCCTTCTCCGCCTGATTGAGGCGGATCTCCACGGGCCAGGGTGCCGTCATCCCCGCATCTCGTCGTCGGTCAGCGGCCGCGCCTCGTCGGCCAGCATGATCGGGATGCCGTCGCGGATCGGATAGGCGAGGCCGGCGCGGCGGCTCAGCAATTCCTGCTTCTGCGAATCGTAGATCAGCGGGCCCTTGGTCAGCGGGCAGACCAGGATCTCAAGCAGCTTCGGATCGACGGCGGCGCTTTCGGACATGGTCACCTCAATGCAGGGGCCGGCTGTCGTCGGCGCGGCCGCGGACCGCAAGCTCGAACAAGGCGAGCAGCATCTCGCCCAGCTCGGGGAGGTCGCGGCATTCCAGCAGGGTCTGCTTCTCGTCCGGCGAGAACGGGCAGAGCATGGCGAGCGAGATGACGAGCTGGCGGTCCGGCATGGCGTCGATCGCCTTCCAGTCTACCGTGGCGCTGCGGGTCTCGAAATAGCCCTTCAAGGTGGCGATGAAGCGCGGGCGGCCCGCCAGATGGAAGTCGCCGGCCGTGAGATCGCCGGCGAAGACGGCGAAATCCGGCTTCACCAGTCGAAAGCCGTCCGGCGCGGGAGCAAGCTCCTCGATGCTGCGGAAGCGAATGAGGCCCGAGAGCGTGATCTGGTAGCGCCCATCATCGGTCTCCTCGAAGGCGATGATGCGGCCGGCGCAGCCGACCGACTCGACGTCGGGCCGGAACTCCGGATCGAGCTTGCGTTCGGCGCCGCGCTGCTTCGGCTGCACCATGCCGATGAGGCGGTCGGGCTGCGCGAGCGCGTGGCGGGTCATCGCGAGATAGCGCGGCTCGAAGATGTTCAGGGGCATCCGCCCGCCCGGCACCAGCAAGGCGCCGGTCAGCGGGAAGATCGGCAACGTCCGCGGCAGCTCGGCGAAGCCGGGCTCGAAGCCGCGGGACGATCCCGCCCGCGATGCTGCTTGCACCCCCTCGCCCTTGCCCGCCGGATCGGACGCCATGGGCGACCTGCCTTAGGAGAACATCAGGGAGGAGAGCTTCCGCCGCCCGGCGAGGGTCAGCGGGTCGGTTGGCCCCATGGCCTCGAAGAACTTCAAAAGCTGCTTCCGCGCCGCCTCTTCGTTCCAGGCGCGGTTCGTCTTGAATATCGCCAGCAGCTGGTCGATCGCCGCCTCGCGCTCGCCGGCAGCGAACTCCGCCACCGCAAGCTCGTAGCGAGCCTCGAAGTCGTTCGGGTCGGCCTCAACCCGGGCGCGGAGCTGATCGGTCTGGCCCGCAGCCTTCTGGCCGGCCTCGGCGAGGTCGAGCTGCGAGACGACGGAGGCGATCGCCGGATTCTTCAAGAGCTCCGCCGGCACCTCCGCCAGCATCTCACGGGCGTGCTTCAGATCGCCGGTCGCGATCGCCGAGCGCAGCAGGCCGGCGATGGCCTTGGCGTTGTCCGGCTCGTGGGCCAGGATCTGGCCGAAGATCGCATTGGCGGCACCGTGATCGCCATGGGCGAGCGCGGCTTCCGCCTGCTCCAGCGCCTCGTCGATCGGCGACGGGCCCGCGCCGGCGGCGCCCATCTTGGCGAGATGCTGCACGAACTGGCGGAGCTGGCTCTCCGGCTGCACGCCGACGAAGCCATCCACCGGGCGGCCCTGATAGAAGGCATAGACCGCCGGGATGGACTGGATGCGGAGCTGGCCGGCGAGCGCCTGGTTCTTGTCGACGTCGATCTTCACCAGGCGGACGGCGCCACGGGCTTCCTTCACCAGCTTCTCGATCACCGGACCGAGCTGCTTGCAGGGACCGCACCATTCCGCCCAGAAATCGACGATCACCGGCACCTGCATCGAGGCGTCGATCACGTCCTGGGCGAACGCCTGCTGGCTGCTGTCCTTGATGAGGTCCGCGGCGTTGGCGCCGGTCCCCGGCGCGCCGGCGAGGCTACCGCCGACGGTTCCGCCAGGGTTTCCGCCGGGTGCCCCTTTGGGCGCGCCGCCGATCAACTGATCCATGATCCAAGTGCTCCGATTGCGCGAATGGCCCTATAGATGGCGCGTCCCGCCATTCCGATCAAGTGCCCGTATTCGCTGGGAAATTTCCCCGCTTTATCATTGGGATGTGGGGATGTCGATAACCTCGGGCTTGTGCCCCTCCGCCTCCAGGAACCTGAGCAGGTCATTCGCCATCAAGGCCGTGGCCTTGAAGTTCACCAACGGATGGGCGTGCACCACGTCATACTTGAGGAGGTCGCGGTCGAGCACCATGCGGACCAGCTGCTCCTTGTCGTTGATGACGGCGAAGGGCGTCACCGCACCTGGGATCACGCCGAGATGCTTCATCAGCCGGTCCGCCGAACCGAAGGAGAGCTTTGCGGCCCCGCCGGTCGCCCCGGTCAGCTTCTCGCCCAGGGCTTTGAGATCGACCCGCTTCGTTTCCTCGACCGTCACCAGCCACATCTCCTCCTTGCGGTTGCGCAAAAAGAGGTTCTTCACATGGCCGCCCGGGAGCTGGCCGCGCAGGTCCTTGGATTCCTCGACGGTGAAGACCGGGGCATGGTCGATGGTGTGGCTCTCGATGCCGAGCTCCTTCAGCCGCGCCAGAAGCTGGTCCGGGCTGGTCGGCAGGTTCTTCTGCATCTCGTAAGGATCGGTCACAGGGGTACCGGACGGCGTGTCAGACATCGGCAGATTCCAAAGACAAACGGGCCGGCAACGTATCGGCCGGCCCGTCTTCAGGCAACTGCGAACAGTTGCGGCCGCTCAGACCACGCTGAGCTTCACGTCGATGTTGTTGCGGGTCGCGTTGGAATAGGGGCAGACCTGGTGGGCGTCATTGACCAGCTTCTGGGCCACATCCTTCGCCATGCCCGGCAGCGAGACCGCGAGCGCCACGGTGAGGCCGAAGCCGCCTTCCGAGCGCGGGCCAATGCCGACCGTCGCGGTGACCGAGGTGTTCGCCGGGACCGTCTGCTTGCTCTGCGACGCGACGAACTTCATCGCGCCGATGAAGCACGCGGAATAGCCCGAGGCAAAGAGCTGTTCCGGATTGTTGCCGGGCCCGCCGGCGCCGCCGAGCTCCTTCGGGGTCGAGAGCTTCACCTTGAAGCTGCCGTCCTTGGTGGCGGCCTCGCCGTCGCGCCCGCCGGTCGCGGTGGCGGCAGTGGTGTAGAGCACGTTGACGGACATTCTGGATCTCCTTTGCGGTCTGGGTTTCGGTGGGAAGGTGTTGAAAACGGCGTCGAGGAGGAATATATAGTTGGCAATTGAATTGTGCACAATTAAAATCTTGTGACGCCGGTCACGGCAACCGGCGAAGGAGGCGAGATGGCGCGGAGCACGGGAACCAGGCGGCACAGCGCGGCAGGCGAGAACGGCGGCGATGCGGCCCTCCGCCTCGACAACCAGCTCTGCTTCGCGGTCTATGCCGCCTCGCATGCCTTCAACGCGACCTACAAAACGCTCCTGGAGCCATTGGGTCTCACCTATCCGCAATATCTGGTCATGCTGGTGCTCTGGCAGGGGGACGGCGTGACCGTGACGGCAATCGGCGACCGGCTCGGCCTCGATTCCGGTACGCTGACGCCGCTCCTGAAACGCCTCGAAGGCGCCGGCCTGGTCGCTCGGCTAAGGGACGCGGCGGATGAACGCCGGGTCCGCATCGGCCTCACCCCGGCGGGCCGCGCCCTCAAGGCCAAGGCCCGGGGGATCCCGAAGAAGCTGCTGTGCGCCTCGGGGATGACCCTCGACCAAGTGGTGAAGCTGCGCGGCCAGCTCGACCGGCTGGCGGCCAGCCTCCGCGAGTCCGACGCGTCCGGAAGCCCCACGGAATCGGACTAAGCCCTTGATCTGCCGACGATCACAGTCCGCTTGCAAATGGATCGCCGGTCGCTA
>DATKNM010000281.1:0-2446 GCA_035541335.1 Binatia bacterium | reverse complement strand
CAGCCTCCACACGCTGGTGGAGATGGCGGCCAACGGGCTCGGCGTCACGTTGATCCCGGACATGGCGCTGCAGGCGAAGCTGCTGAAGGGCTCGGAGCTGGTGGCGCGCCCCGTCGCCGGCGGCAAGCCGGGCCGCCGCGTTGGCCTCATCTGGCGCAAGACATCCGCGCGGGAAAAGGAGTTCCGCCTGCTGGGCCAGGCGATCAAGGACGCCTATCAGCCGGCGGCGAAGTGACACGCGTCGAGGTCAGTCGCTGAGCAGGTTGCCCTTGCGGTGCGCCAACGCTTCCTTGCCAGCGATCATGGTGATGCCTTCGCCCGGCGCCACCAGCTTCCGCGCGCAACGCGAGACGACGAGGCCGTCGGTGACGGCGCGGAGCTCGGTGCGGGCCTTGGACTGGTCCTCGGCCAGGGGGTCGATGATCTCGGCGATGAGGTCGCCTTTGTGCACCACGTCACCCAGGTTCACCTTGTAGGCGAGCACCCCGGCCTTCGGCGCCTGCATGTAGTCGGCGGCGTCGAGCGGCGTTCCCTCGCAGAGCAGGGGCGGCAGCGGGCCGGGATCGCCGGCGATCAGGCCGCGGCGCTGCAGGAAGCGATAGAGCGCCGCACCGTCATGGCTGCCGAGCTCGTCGAACACGTCGAACTGGCCGCGGAACTCGACGGTGGAGGTCATGACTGCGATCGGGATCGGGAAGCGGTCGCCGAAGCGGATGCGCAGCTTGTGGAAGGCGAGATAGACCTGCTCCTCGAAGCTCTGCCCGCCGGAATCGGTCGCCAGGAACACCGCGCGCGAACCGGTCTCCGCCGCGAGGTCGGCGCCGCCTGGCCAATAGTCGTTGGTGAGATAGATATGCATCAGCGCCTCGTCGTCGCAATGCATGTCGAGGATGATGTCGGCGTCGTAGGCGAGGCGGTAGAGCTCGAGCCGAAGGCGCGCGAACTCGGCCTCCGCGCGCATGTTGGCCAGGCGCCGGCCCATGGCCTCGCGGATCACGGCGACATTGCGCTCGGGATCGCCGCCGAGTTTCGACTCCACGGCCTCGACGAGGCCTTCGAACATGTCGGGCCAGTTGCGGTTGAAGTTGCCGCCGCCCCGGAGCTCGGAGCGGCCGATATGGTTGCCGGCGACGTTCTGGGCGAGGCCGATCGGATTGGCGACCGGCACCACCACGATCTCGCCCTGGATCTCGCCCCTGGCCTCGGCCGCATCCAGCAGCCGGATCAGGTGATGCGCCGCCATCATCGCCGGGATCTCGTCGGCGTGGATCGACGCCTGGAGATAGGCCTTCGGCCGCGCCCCGATCTTGCCGTAGCGGTGGGCCAGCAGATACCGCTCGGTGCCGGGGCTCATCGCGCCCAGCGCTATGCGTTCGACTTTCTTCGCCATGGGATCCCTGACGCTTCTCTTCTTCTTGTCGCAGGCCTTCCGTCCGCCGCGCCTCGAACTGAAACCTGGGCGCGGTTTAGATGCGGAAGTTGTCTGGAGGCGCGAAGTAGAGCCGATCGGCGGTTTTGCTGTCAAGGCGAGGCGCTGCTATAAGGCCCCATGAGTGATATGAGCGATTCCCCTGAGCTTTCCGCGCCCTATCTCGTCGGGCTGAACGAGCGCCAGCGCGAGGCGGTGATGGCGCTGGACGGGCCGGTCCTGGTGCTGTCGGGCGCCGGCACCGGCAAGACCCGCGTGCTGACGACGCGGCTCGCCCATATCCTGATGACCCGGCGCGCCTGGCCGAGCGAGGTCCTCGCCGTCACCTTCACCAACAAGGCGGCAAACGAGATGAAGGGCCGGATCGCGGCCATCCTCGGCCGTCCGCTCGAGGGCTGGTGGCTCGGCACGTTCCATTCGCTGGCGGCGCGGATCCTCCGGATCAACGCCGAGCAGGTCGGGTTGAAACCGAACTTCACCATCCTCGACACCGACGACCAACTGCGCCTGGTGAAGCAGCTGATCCAGTCGGAGGGCCTCGACAGCCAGAAGTGGCCCTCGCGGGTGGTGCTCGGATTCATCGAGCGCTGGAAGGACCGCGGCCTCACGCCGGACAGGGTCACGCGCGCCGAGCAGGCCGAGCTCGGCAACGGCCGCATCCTGGAGATCTATAAGGAATACCAGCAGCGGCTCGCGACCCTGAACGCCTGCGATTTCGGCGACCTGCTGCTGCACAACATCGAGCTCTTCCAGAAGGCGCCGGAGGTGCTGGCGAAGTACCAGCAGCAGTTCAAGTACATCCTGGTCGACGAGTACCAGGACACCAATGTCGCGCAGTATCTCTGGCTGCGGCTGCTAGCCCAGGGCCATCGCAATCTCTGCGTGGTCGGCGACGACGATCAGTCGGTCTATGGCTGGCGTGGCGCCGAGGTCGAGAACATCCTGAAGTTCGAGCAGGACTTCCCCGGCGCGCGCGTCATCCGCCTGGAGCAGAACTACCGCTCGACGCCGCACATC
>DATKNM010000280.1:0-2437 GCA_035541335.1 Binatia bacterium | reverse complement strand
CGCATTGCAGGCATACATGTGGCCGGTGCGGCCCATGCCGCACATGACCTCGTCGAAGATCAGCAGCACGCCGTGCCGGTCGCAGATTTCGCGCAGGCGCAGCCAGGTCTTGCGCACCGGATCGAAACTCGCCTTGGTCTCGCGGTCGGCCACCAGCTCGAGGCCGAGGAAGAGGCCGCGACCTCGGATGTCGCCGACATGGGGATGCTGGCCGAAGGCCTCTTCCAGGCGCGCCCGGAGCTCCGCGCCACGATGTCGCACATTCTCCAGCAGCCCCTCTTCCGCGATCGCCTCCTGCACCGCCAGCGCCGCTGCACATGACAGCGTGTGGCCCGAATACGTGGTGCCATGCTTCAGCACGCCGGACCCGGCCTCGATGGCGGCGCAGATCTTCGCCGAGGCGAGATAGGCGCCGATCGGCGCATAGCCGCCGCCCAGCCCCTTCGCCATGGTGAGGATGTCCGGCGCGACGCCGTCCGCATTGCAGGCATACATGTGGCCGGTGCGGCCCATGCCGCACATGACCTCGTCGAAGATCAGCAGCACGCCGTGCCGGTCGCAGATTTCGCGCAGGCGCTTCAGGTATCCGGGCACCGGCGGCGCGGCGCCGAGACTGGCACCGGTCACCGGCTCGCAGATGAAGGCGGCGACATTCTCGGCGCCGAGGCGCAGGATCGCCGCGTCGAGCTCGTCGGCGATGCGGACGCCGTATTGCTCCGCGCTCTCGCCGGCGCGGCGGCCGCGATATTCGTAGCAGGGCGAGATGTGCTCGACCGGGGCCAGCAGCGCCTCGTAGGGCGCGCGGCGATTCACGTCCTCGCCGAGTGCCAACGTTCCCAGGGTATTGCCGTGATAGGAGCGCCGACGGGCGATGAACAGCTTCCGCTTCGGCTGGCCGGTCTCCAGGTGGTACTGCCGCGCGAGCTTGATCGCGCCCTCGACCGCCTCGGCGCCGCCGGCGACGAACATCGCGCGCTCGATCCCGGCCGGCGCTTCGGCGATCAGCCGGTCGGCGAGGCGCTCCATCGCCGATGAGGTGAAGAAGAGCGTGTAGGCATAGGCGATCTCCGCCGCCTGCTTCTCGATGGCGGCGATCACCTTGGGATGGGAGTGACCCAGGCAGGAGACTGCCGGCCCGCCGGAGGCGTCGAGATAGCGCTTGCCGGTGCTGTCGATGATATAGGCGCCCTCGCCTTTCACCGCGACGGGGAGCGTACGTTTGAGATCGCGGTGGAGTACGTGAGACATGATTCGATTCAACCGGCGATAAGGATGTCGGTCACGATCTTGCTCAGCACCTGGCCGAGCGCCTGCTCGAAGGCGGTCACGATCGCGGGCAGGTCCTTGCTGGCCGCGGCGACGGAAGCATCGGCGGAGACGGTGCGGGTGATGCGGCGGTCCGGCATCTGCACCAGCTTGGCGATCAGCTGCACATGGGCGACGGGAGCGGCGCCGGCGCCGCCCTGGTAGACCGCCTCGAAGTCGCGGAGGTCGGATTGCAGGATGTAGTCCGGCTTCAGCCCCGCCGCGTCGCGGCCGACCGCGACGATGGCATTGGTGCCCTCGAAGGCCTCGATCATCTTGGCCTGCACCAGCGCCGGCGCGGTGTCGGTCCAATTGCCGTCGGCGAAATACTCAATCACGTTGGCGGTGCGGGTGAGCGCGATGCGGGTCGTGTCGATGTCGCGCTCGGCCGCCGGCTCGGCGACGACAAGCTGCCAGGGCACCTTCGGCAGCGGCTGGGTCGGCGCCACCTGCGGCTTCAGGGTGTAGAGCGTCAGCGGCTTGCTGACATTGGGAACAATGCCGCATCCGGCGGCGGCGCCCGCAGCCCCGGCCAGCAGGAACAAGCGTCGTGTGGTCGCGCGGGACATCGTTACGGCTGGACTCCCTTGTTGCGGTCGCTCAGGAAGAACCGCGCCGGGTCGCGCTCGATCTCCTGGGAGATCCGCGCCATCGACGCGGCGAGCTCGCGGAGCTGGGCGATGAGATCGGTCGCCTCGTAGAGCGCGCTGCCGGTGAACTGCTTCAGGGGCTCGCGGTTCTCGGTGATGACGGCGTTGAGCTGGTCGGCCGTGGTGCGGAACGAGGACGACATCTGCTGGAAGCTCTCGACCGCCTTCCGCGCATCCCCGGTCATGGCGCCGGCACTCTTGTTGAGCTGGTCGGCGAGGTTCTTCAGCGAGGCGCCGGCATCGGCGAAATTGGCGACGGCGGTGTTGCCGTTGTCGAGTAGGGTGTCGAGCTGCTGCTGGTGCCCCTTCAAGCTGACCGAGAGGTCGCGCATGTTGCTCAAGGTCTCGGTCAGCGCCGTGCGGTTCTCTTCGTTCAGCATGCCGTTCAGGCTGTCGGCGATCTGGGTCAGCTTGGCGATCAGGTTCGGCGCTTGCGCCACCAGCCGCTCCAGCGGCGAGGAGCCGCCCTTCACTTCCTTGCC
>DATKNM010000279.1:0-2626 GCA_035541335.1 Binatia bacterium | reverse complement strand
GCGAGCTGGGCCTGCTTCCGTGCCCGCTGGCGGGAGGCGACCGGCCAGGAATGCCCGGTGGAGTAAAGATGACCGAACGCCTGCTCGCCTATTCCGATCGCATCAGCGCCGCCGCCGGCGAAAGAGTCGAGATCAAGGTTTCCGCGCCGGAGCCCGGCCCCTATCGCGCGCGCCTGATCCGCCTGATCTGCGGCGACGACAGCCCCGCCGGCCCGGGCTTCAAGGCCGAGGAGATCGCCTCGCCCATCGCCCGCGACTACGAAGGGCGGTTGCAGCCGATCCATGCCGGCTCCCACATCGAGTTCCGCAAGGGCGGGCCGCAGCTTTCGGGGAGCTTCACCCTCGCCGCCGTGATCTGGCCGACGCTGCCGAAGAAGGGCGCCCCGCAGGCGATCATGGGCACGTTCGATGCCAGCAACCGCAGCGGCTGCAGCCTGCTGATCGACGCCTCCGGCCGGCTGGCGGCGCATCTCGGCGCGAGCCAGGTGGTGCATCTCGAGACCGCGATGTTCGACCGGCACTGGTATCTCGTCAGCCTCGCCTTCGATGCCGCGACCGGCACGCTCAGCCTGCGGCAGCGCGCGCTGCATCACCGCGGTCCCGGCGCGGCCGTCGCCGAAGCGACAAGGCGCCTCGCGCCGCAGGAAGCGGTGGCGGGCAACGGCGCCGGCGGTCCGTTCCGGATCGCGGCCTGGACCGCGCATGAGATCGCCGCCGCGCATTACAACGGCAAGATCGACAGCCCCGCCGTCGCCGGGCGCTCCCTCGATGCCGAAGCGGTCGAGCGCCTGGTGATGGAGCGCAACGCGGCACCGCTCCTCTCGTCGCCGCTGATCGCCAAATGGGATTTCGCCCGCGGCATCTCCGGCGTCGCGATCGAGGATGTCAGCGGCAACGGCCATGACGGCCGCACCGTCAACCTGCCGGCCCGCGCGATGAAGGGCTGGAACTGGGACGGCAGCGAGTACAACTGGGTGAAGGCGCCCGAGCAATACGGCGCCATTCATTTCCACGACGACGATCTCTATGACTGCGACTGGGAAACGGATTTCAGCTGGGACGTTCCCGGCGATCTCAAGAGCGGCGTCTATTGCATCCACCTGACGCAGGCTACAAGCCAAGCGGGGGGCGCACGCGAGGAGTTCGTGCCGGTCTGCGTGCGGCCGGGGCCGAAGCAGAAGCGCGCAGCGCTGGCGCTGCTGATCCCGACCGCCAGCTACTGGGCCTATGCCAACCACCAGATGGCGACCAGCTGGACCTTCGACGAGCTTTCGACCGGCAACTTCGAGACCTTCAGCGACGTCGATCGCTATCTCGAGGAGCATGTCGGCTTCGGCATGTCGGTCTACGACAACCACAGCGACGGCAGCGGCGTCTGCTATTCCTCGTCGCTGCGGCCGGTCCTCAACATGCGCCCGAAGACGCATCTCTGGCAGTTCAACGCCGACACCCACATCACCGACTGGCTGGAAGCGGAGAAGATCGACTACGACGTCATCACCGACGACGACCTCGAGCGCGAGGGGCTCGATCTCCTGAAAGCCTATCGCTGCGTCATGACCGGCACGCATCCGGAATACTACACGCTGAAGATGCTGGACGCGGTGCAGGGCTACACCGATCTCGGCGGGCGGCTGATCTATCTCGGCGCCAACGGCTTCTACTGGCGCATCGCCTATCACCCGGAGCTGCCCGGTGTCATCGAGCATCGGCGTGCCGAGGACGGCATGCGCGCCTGGTTCTCCGAGGGCGGCGAATACTACATGGGCTTCACCGGCGAGCTTTCCGGGCTCTGGCGCCGCATGGACCGCGCGCCGAACCTGCTGGTGGGTGCGGGCTTCAGCGCCCAGGGCTTCGACCACTCCTCCTCCTATCGCCGGCGCAAGGAGAGCTTCGACCCGCGCGCCGCTTTCATCTTCGAGGGCCTCGGCAAGGACGATGTGATCGGCGATTTCGGCTCGATCGGCGGCGGCGCCGCGGGCTGGGAGATCGACCGCGCCGACCATGCCCTCGGCACGCCGCGCCATGCGCTGATCGTGGCGGAGGCGACCGAGTTCCCGGCGAGCTATCACTGGGTGAAGGAAGAGTTCAACCACGCCCATTCCGCGATCGACGGCGAGACCTGCCCGATGGTCCGCTGCGACATGGTGTTCTTCGAGACGCCGAACGGCGGCGCCGTCTTCTCGACGAGCTCGATCTCCTGGGCCGGCGCCCTCGCCCATGGCAACTACAAGAACAACGTCAGCCGCATCACCGCCAACGTCGTGAAGCGGTTCCTGGATGCGAAGCCGTTCGAGATGTGACGGCGCCGGCTCTGGTGCGCTGGATCCTCAAGCAGATCTATTCGGAATCACCGCGGCTGCATCAACCCCCTCCCTCACCCTCCCCCGATCTCGGTGGAGGGGAGAAGGAGAGAGCCTTCGAGACGGTCTCTCAGCCATCGCCCGTCTTCAATCCGTCTGGCAGCGGTCTTCGACGGTCATCAGCTTCTCGTTGAGCTCGCTCGGGATCCGCTGGCGGGTGGCGGCGGCGTTCGACATGGTCGCGTATTCCTCGCGGGTCATGGTGGCCGCGATCTCCCGGGAGGCGCAGTCGCAGAGCGCGGTGCAGTGGCCCGGTTCCTGGG
>DATKNM010000278.1:0-2669 GCA_035541335.1 Binatia bacterium | reverse complement strand
CGGGATGCAGGGTCTCGAGCCCGATATTGACGCGCCACAGCGGCAGGCCCTGCTTCACCAGCTTCTTGCAGAAGCCGTTGAACAGCACGTCCAGGGTCGGTTTCGCGGTGATCTGCGCGATCAGCCAGGTCTGCAGGTCGGGAGGCGCCATGTCGGGCGGAAGGTAGCGCCTCGGCCGCGCCGCGACAATGCCCCGATCCCGCCGCATTTCCTCCCTCGCCGGGCCATCGGGGCGGGGCAGCATTCGACGCTGTCATCAGTGAGGGGAACATGATCACGTCCAGATTGCGCGGCTCCGGCCTCTCCGCCTTCGCCGTGGTGACGATCGCCGGAACGCGGATTGGCTCCGCCGCGGCCCGGATCGGCCCTGCCGCCAACGACAATGCGCGGCCGCTGCGCTTCATCGCGGACCACCTCGCACCCGAATCACCCCGGTCCGAATCACCGGAGTCCGACCCGCATCTTGCCGCCTGGCTGGCGGCGATCCGCGAGAAGCTTGATGCCGATTCCGATCTCTACCGTGCTGCCTTCTCGCGTTCCGGCCCCACGCTGGCGGAACTGGCGCGGTCCGCTCGGTGTTCTGCCATTGGTTTCGATCGCGACGGCGAGCGGATGGAGCTGGTCAACCTGCTGGAGCAGATTGGCGCCTTGAGGCCCTCCCGAACGATTACGGACTGAGATCGACCGAACACATTGCCAGGGGCTCGTGATTGCCTCCCTGTCACTTGCAGTCCCTGGAACCGAGGGGGCGCGTAGAGACGCCGCGCCCCCTCGGTGATTCTTGGGGGTGATTCTTGGGGGTGATTCTCGGGGCTGATTCCTGCGGTTAGGCGTTGCCGGCGCGCGGGAAGGCGAGGCGGAAGGTGGTGCCAAGACCAGCCCGGACAAGACCAGCGCCGACAAGACCAGCGCCGACAAGTCCGGCTCCGACAAGTCCGGCGGCTCTCACTCCGCCGGAGCGACATAAGGAAATATGCGCGTCGGCTTCGCGGTCACCGAACCCTTGCCGATGCCGAGCCGGACCGGGGCGTTGGCCGCCAGGCTGAACATCACATCGGGCGCATTGTCGGTCAGAGCGCGCCCGTTCCATCCGGCGAAGCCGAAGATGGCCGGCGTGCCGACCTCGTAGGGCAGGATGTTCGGGAAGAAGCGGTGCGCGATCTCGATCCCATAGCTCTCCGGATCCTCGGCCGTGCCGCTCGCAGCCACCACCCCGGCGATCGCCTTGCCGACCGCCGCACCGTACCGGGCGAAGTCGTCGGCCGGATGGCCGGCGTTCAGTCGATCGCCGAGATCCTCGTTGAACTGCGTGAAGAGGGGATGGATCATCGGCAGGCCGATGCGGTTGATCGGGCGCCAGCCGCCCGCATCGGTCGCCAGCGTCGCCACCGCCCAGACGCCGATCCGGTTGTTTTCCGCAAGATCAGGAGCATCGGCGAGCAGCTCGTCATCCGGCACTTCGACGACGATCGAATGGACGGTGTGGCCGGCGAAGAGATTCCGTGCCTTCTTGGGATCCCATGCGGAAAGGTCGATCGCCGTGCCGTCCTGGAACGCATGGCCGACCGCATGCAGGACATCGGGCTCGATCCAGAACGGGTCACCGGCCTTGCCGGCCCAGATCCTGATGCCGTCCGGCGTGGCAACGGTCTCGCCGGTCGCACCGCGCGCGATGATCAGTCCGGCGGCGGTCTGATCCGCCGCCGCGGCGCCTGAGAGGCGGCTGAGGACGAATTGCTGGCGTCCCTCGCCGTCGCGCGTATCGAAGTTGAAGCGGTAGGTCAGGTCCTCGACCGCGTCGCCGTCAAGGTCGATCTTGAACTCGTACATTCCCTCAGGATGATAGCCCGGGACGGGGATGTCGCCGGCGATCGAATGGCACACGTTGATGATGAATGTGGTGCCGGTCTCGCCGCGGAACACGTAGAGGTCGGTGATGTCGAGGCGGACGTCCTGCCGCGCGACGGGGGAATCGAGATGATGGGACATGACTCTCTCATGCGTTGGGGCTGCGGTGAGCAGTCGATCGCCGGTCGATCACGGCGCCAAATGCTCGCGGATGCCGTCGTTGATCTCGGCGATCGCCGCCTCGGTGGAGGGCACATGCCGGAGGGCGTTCAGCAGCACGAAGTCGTGGATCGTGCCGTTGAAGCGTGTCGCGTCGACGCTGACCCCGGCCTCCTTCAGCTTCCGGGCATAGGCTTCGCCCTCGTCGCGCAGCGGATCGTTCTCGGCCGTGATGACGAGGGCCGGCGGCAGGCCCTTCAATTCGTCCACACCGGCGCGGAGCGGCGAGACATAGGGGTTGTCGCGGGTCTTGGGGTCGGGGGCGTAGAGATCCCAGCCGTATTTCATGAAGGCCCGTGTCAGGAAGCGGTCGTTGCCGTATTCGAGATAGGAACCGCTATCGACGCTGGCGTCGGTCGCCGGAATGAGCAGCACCTGGTAGCGGAGCATTGGCCCGTTGCGGTCCTTCGTCATCAGCGCCAAGGCGGCACTCATGTTGCCGCCGACCGAGTTGCCGGCGACGGCAATCCGGGAACCGTCGGCGCCGAACGTGTCGGCATTCGCCGCGACCCATTTCAGGGTGGCGTAGCATTCTTCAAGCTGGGTCGGGAATTTCGCCGCGGGCAGCGGCGTGTACTCGACGAAGACGCCGACCTGCCCCG
>DATKNM010000277.1:0-6574 GCA_035541335.1 Binatia bacterium | reverse complement strand
GGTCGAGCGCTTCTTCTGCAAGCTTAAGCACTTCAGGCGCATCGCAACCCGCTTCGACAAGCTCGCAAGGAACTTCCTCGCCGCTGTCGCTCTTGCCTCAACCCGCCTCTGGACCCGAACTTATGAGTCCACTACCTAGCCGGCGCCGAACAAAGTCCGATTATTGCCGTTTGTGACGATAGGGCTTGTGGCAGTCGCCGCAGGCCTGGACGACCTTGTCGAACTGCGCCCGGACTGTGGCGAGATCACCGGCCTGGCCGGCCGCCGCCAGCATCTTCGCCTCGTTTTCGAGGTTGGAGGCCTTGGTCTTGAAGTCGTCGAACTTGTCCCAGATCTCCTTGTTGGCGCCGGTGTCGCCCTGATCGGATCCCGCCGGGAACAGGCTCGGGATCAGCGCGGCGGTCTCGGCGATCTTGTTGGCGGGCGCCACCACGTCCTGGGGATTGCCGCCGGCCTTGATGATGCCGTCGATGGTCTTCAGCGCCTCGCCGTTTGCCTTCATGTCGGCCTGGCGGGTCTTCAGGACGTCCTGCTGCGCCACGGCCGCAACGCCCGCGACCGAGAGGATCGCCGCGGCGCAGAGGCCGCGGACCCACACTTTTCTCGCAATCTTCGCCATTTGAACTCCCCGGATGATGCAGTCCTGGAACTATCGAGTATGCGGGCGGTGGGGGAAAGCCGCATTACGGTTCGGTACAGTTCACGCTCTTGTGAGAAAACATGAAAGTGCAATGATACCGTCATCGAAGTGTCACTTTTTCGGACCGAAAGGTGAACCTATGGTCCGCCCGGGGTTAGCGGAACAGTCGATTCATGGCGGTGGAAACCGAACTTAAGTTGCTCCTGCCGCCGGAGGCGGCTGCCGGAATCCTCAGGCGGCCCGCCCTGCGCAGTCTGCTCGCGCCCGAGCCGGAAGCCGCGCCCGCGCCAGCGGTGCCGACGGAGCTCAATGCCGTTGCCGCGGCGGCCGAGCCGGCGCCGCTTGATCACGATCACGATCACATTCCGGCGGGCGTGCAGCGGCGCAAGCTCGACTCCGTCTATTTCGACACGGTCGATCAATGGCTCTCGGAGCATCGCATGGCGCTCCGGGTCCGCCGCGTGGGACGCAAGAGGATCCAGACGCTGAAGGCGCCGGCCGCGGGACCCGCGGGCGTGCAGAACTTCCAGGAGCACGAGGCCGAGATCGCTTCCGACCGGCCGCAGCTCTCCGCGGTCGCCGATCCCAAGCTCGTGCGCAAGCTGGAGCAGCAGAAGGTCTGGCGCCGGCTGCGTCCGGTGTTTGAGACACGCTTCCAGCGCAGCGACGTGACGATCGAGCGGGACGGCGCACGGATCGAGCTCGCGATCGATCACGGCACGATCCAGGCGCAGGGTCGCCGCCGGCCGATCGCCGAGATCGAGCTCGAGCTGAAGGCTGGCGAGGCAGGGGTGCTGTTCGATCTCGCCGAGCAGCTGGCGCTCGGCCTCGCGGAGGAGTTTCCGGTGCGTCTCGGCGCGGAGACCAAGGCGGCGCGCGGCTACGCCCTCGCCGAGGGCCTGGAGCCCCGGCCCTGCAAGGCCAAGGAGATCGCGCTCACCGCCGACGTCACCACCGAGGAGGCGTTCGCCACCATCGTCAGCAACTGCCTCGACCAGCTCCGCGCCAACGAGGAGGCGGTGCTGACCACCGAGGACGGCGAGGCGATCCATCAATTCCGCGTGGCGCTGCGCCGCCTGCGGGCAATGATCAGCGCCTATCGCGACCTGATCGACGACGACGTGCTGGCCATGGTCTCGATCGATCTCCGCTGGCTGCAACGGCAGTTCGGCCCGGCCCGCGACCTCGACGTGCTGATCACCGAAACCCTGGAGCCGATCCGGCACCGGCTCCGTGCGCAACCGGTCTTCGACCTGCTGATCGACACCGCGAAGGGCGCCCGCGCCGAGGCGCGGCGCACCGCGCATCTCGCGCTCGAGAATCCCCGCTACGTGGTGATGCTGATCCAGCTCTACCGCCATCTCCATTCCGGTGCGTGGCGGCGCCCCTCCGCCCGGGCGCGGCTCGGTGCGCCGGTGCGCGACTTCGCGACGCCGCTCTTGCAGGCACGGCACAAGCGGCTGGCAAAACTCGGCGCGCGCTATCAGGCGCTGCCGGAATCCGAGCTGCACCGGCTGCGGATCCTGGCGAAGAAGATGCGCTACGCCGCCGAAGCCTTCCGCTCGCTGTTCCACGGCAAGGCTTCGAAGCGCTACATCTCGGCATTGGCCGACATCCAGGATCGCTTGGGCTCGCTCAACGACGCCTTCGTCAGCCGGCAGGTGCTGAGCGGATTAGCCCAGCGCCTCGTGACCGATCACGACATCGCCGCATCGGATGCCAATCTGCTGCAGGGTCTGGTGTTGGGATGGCAGAGCGCGCGGATCGATCGCGACCTCGACGGCTTCCGCCGCATCTGGGCCGACTTCGCCGAGCAGCGCCGCTTCTGGAACGGAAGCTAGCCTGTTCTACGCGCGGTCGCGCGGCCGCAGGAAGGCGGCCAGCGTGCCGTTGCCGAAGGTGACTTCCGACCAGCGCTCGGTTGCGAAGGTCAGCACGGCGACGGCGCCGGTCGGGAACTTGTTGTGCAGTTGCGCCAGCAGCCTCGGCTCGCCCGTCGCTGCCAGCGAGGAGGCGAGATTGCCGAGTCCGGGATTGTGCCCGACCAGCATGACCGCCTTCGCCTGGTCGGCGGCCTTGCCGATCTCGGTCAAGAGCTCGCGCGGCGCCGCCATGTAGATCTCGCGCTCGAGCCGGATTTCGACGCCCTTCGGCAGGCTCGGCTTCACCAATTCCAGCGTCTCCTGGGCACGGCGCGCAGTCGAGCACAGCACCAGGTCGGGACGAAAGCCCTCCTCGGCGAGCCATGCGCCCATCCGCGGCGCCGCCTTGCGGCCGCGCGGCGCCAAGGGGCGGTCGATATCCTTCTGATGTGGATCATCCCAGGCCGACTTGGCATGGCGCATCAAAATGAGCGTCTTCATTTCGTCACGACGCGGTAACGGATTATTGGCATCGGTGAGGCCATGATTCCCCTGTATCCCGCAATATTGGCCGGGCGCAAGCCCACGGCAAGGGGTGGGATACGAGGGAACGGATTCGGGCGGCGGAGAGCGGGGGTGCACCCGCTGCCGAAATCGCCTAAAATCACCCGGTTATGGAAGAGTGGAGCAGGACATTGGACGACGCCGGATTGCCGGAACGCGCGCAGGGCGAGACGCCGCAGTACCATCTCGCCTCGCTGAACCGGTTCGTGAACCGCGAGCTCTCCTGGCTGGCCTTCAACGAGCGCGTTCTCGAAGAGGCCGGCAACAAGGCCCATCCGCTGCTGGAGCGGCTGCGCTTCCTCTCGATCTCGGCCAATAACCTCGACGAGTTCTACATGGTGCGGGTCGCCGGCCTGCGCGGCCAGGTGCGCGCGGGGGTCTCGGCGGTCAGTGCCGACGGCCTGACGCCGGCCCAGCAGCTGGCCGCGATCAATCGCCGCAGCGGCGAACTGATGCGCAACCAGCAGACCCACTGGCGCAACCTCCGGCAGGAGATGCGCGAGCACGGCCTCATCGTGGTCGACGTCGCCGAGATCACCCCGGCCGAGAAGGAATGGCTGGACGGCTATTTCCTCGACCAGATCTTCCCGGTGCTGACGCCGATGGCGATCGACCCGGCGCATCCCTTCCCGTTCATTCCGAACCAGGGATTCGCCATGGTCATGCAGCTGCGGAACGCCGCCGACGGCAAGACCATGCGGGCGCTGATTCCGATGCCGAACCAGCTGCCGCGCTTCATCCGCTTCCCCGGCAACGATCCGAAGAACGTCCGCTTCGTCACGCTGGAAGCGCTGGTCGGGCTCTATCTGCATCGCTTGTTCCCCGGCTTGGACCTGGTCGACCGCGGCTACTTCCGGCTCATCCGCGACAGCGAGATCGAGATCCTGGAAGAGGCCGAAGACCTGGTGCGGCTGTTCGAATCCGCGCTGAAGCAGCGGCGCCTGGGTTCGGTGATCCGGCTCGAGGTCAACGCCGAGATGCCGGAGGACCTGCTTACCGAGATCATCGACGAGCTCGGCGCCAACCGCGAGGACGTCTTCCTGCTCGACGGCATCATCGGCCTCGTTGCGACCTCGAAGCTGATCATCGACGAGCGGCCGGACCTGAAGTTCCAGCCGTTCAATCCGCGCTTTCCGGAGCGCATCCGCGACATGGGCGGCGACTGCTTTCCGGCGATCCGGCAGAAGGACATCGTCGTCCATCATCCCTATGAGAGCTTCGATGTGGTGGTGCAGTTCATCCTGCAGGCCGCGCGCGATCCCAACGTGGTGGCGATCAAGCAGACGCTCTATCGCACCTCCGAGGACTCGCCGATCGTGAAGGCGCTGATCGAGGCGGCGGAGGCGGGGAAGTCGGTGACCGCGCTCGTGGAGTTGAAGGCGCGCTTCGACGAGGCCGCCAACATCCGCTGGGCCCGCGACCTCGAGCGGGTAGGCGTCCAGGTGGTCTACGGCTTCGTCCAGCTGAAGACCCATGCCAAGGTCTCGATGGTGATGCGGCGCGAGGGCGGCGTGCTCCGCACCTACGTGCATTACGGCACCGGCAACTACCATCCGATCACCGCCAAGATCTATACCGACTTGAGCTTCTTCACCGCCGATCCCGGTCTCTGCCACGACGCCGCACGCATCTTCAACTACATGACCGGATACGCACGGCCGGAGGGAACCGAGAAGGTTGCCTTCGCGCCGCTCACCTTGCGCTCGACCCTGCTGCAGCTGATCGAGGACGAGATCGGCCATGCCAAGGCCGGCCGACCAGCCACCATCTGGGGCAAGGTCAACTCGCTGGTCGATCCCGGCATCATCGACGCGCTCTACCGCGCCAGCAACGAGGGCGTGAAGGTCCATCTGGTGGTCCGCGGCATCTGCTGCCTCCGGCCCGGCGTCAGGGGTATGTCGGAGAACATCCGGGTGAAGAGCATCATCGGCCGCTTCCTGGAGCATTCCCGCGTGGTCTGCTTCGGTGCCGGCCATGCATTGCCGTCGCGCAACGCCAAGATCTTCATCTCCTCCGCCGACTGGATGCCGCGCAATCTCGACCGCCGGCTGGAGCTCCTGGTGCCGATCGAGAACCCGACCGTGCACCAGCAGATCCTCGACCAGATCATGGTCGCGAACCTGAAGGATAACCTGCAGAGCTGGGAGATGGACCAGGACGCGGTCTATCACCGCCTGGCGCCGGCCGATGGCAAGGAGGGCTTCAGCGCCCACACCTACTTCATGACCAATCCCAGCTTGTCAGGGCGCGGCTCCGCGCTTAAGAAGCAGAAGAAAGCCCCCCGGCTCGATCTCCAGAAGGCGTGACGCCATAAGGTTGACAGCGTGACCGCATCGCTTCGCAAGGCCGCGGCTGCCGCGCGGGCCGCACGGCCGGGCCGCGTGGCCGTCATCGACATCGGCTCCAACTCGCTGCGCCTGGTGGTGTTCGACAAGCGTTCGCGCTGTCCCGTCCCGGTCTTCAACGAGAAGGCGCTGCCCGGGCTCGGACGGGGGCTGGAGAAGACCGGCGCGCTCAATCCCGACGGCGTCAAATCGGCGCTGCTCAACATCGCGCGCTTCGTCACCATGGCGGAGGCGATGGGCGTCGAGGAGATCGACCTCCTCGCGACCGCCGCGGTGCGCGACGCCGGCGACGGCAAGGCCTTCGCCGCCGAGATCGAGAAGCGCACCGGCCGCAAGGTCACCATCGTCACCGGCGAGGAAGAGGCAAGGCTCTCGGCCTTGGGCGTCATCGCCGGCGTGCCGGATGCGGATGGCCTGATGGGCGACCTCGGCGGCGGCAGTCTCGAACTGGTCGCGGTCAACAAGGGCCGCATCGGCCGCCACGTCACCCTGCCGCTGGGGCCGCTGCGCCTCATCGAGGCGACTGGCGGCGAGTTCGACGCCGCCCAGAAGCTGATCGACAAGCAGCTCGAAAAGCTGGAATGGCTGGAGGACATCAAGGGCCGCACGCTCTATCCGGTCGGCGGCACCTGGCGCGGCTTCGCCCGCATCTACATGGACCAGACCGAGTATCCGCTGCGCGTAATCCATGAATACCGCATGCAGCGCCGCGAGGCCGAGGATCTTGCGAAGATCCTGAGCCGGCTCGGCAAGCGCTCGCTGGCGGAGATCACCGGGATCTCGCGCCGCCGTCTGGAGACGCTGCCGCTCGGCGTGCTGGTGCTGGAGCGCCTGCTGAAGGTCGCGAAGCCGCAACTGATCCTGTTCTCGGCCTATGGCCTCCGCGAGGGTTTCCTGTTCTCGACCCTGGACGACGAGGCGAAGAGCGCCGATCCGCTGCTGGTGGGCTGCGCCGATCTCGCCGGCGCCGAGGGGCGCTTCGGCCAGGTGATGGACCAGCTCGACGACTGGATCGCGCCGCTGTTCCGCACGGAAGGTCACGCGCGCGCCCGGCTGCGCGAGGCGGCCTGCATCCTCTCCGACATCGCCTGGCGCGAGCATCCGGACTATCGCGCCGAGCAGGCCTTCATGCGCGCCCTGCGCCTGCCGGTCGCCGGCATCAC
>DATKNM010000276.1:0-2946 GCA_035541335.1 Binatia bacterium | reverse complement strand
CCGGGAGATCGCCGAGGCGGCCGCCGACCGGTTGAGCGACGGAATCTATGACGGGGAGGTCTGCGCGCTCGACACCAAGGGCGTCTCGAACTTCTCCGCGCTGCAGGCGGCCTTGTCCGACGGCAAGACCGACCGGCTGGTCTTCTTCGTCTTCGATGCGCTGTTCCTCGCCGGGGACGACCTCCGCAAGGCGCCCCTGACCGAGCGGAAGGAACGGCTGCAAACGGAGCTCGGACGCCTCAAGGGCGGGGCCAAAGAGGTCATCCGCTATGTCGATCACGTCGCCGGCAACGGCGCCGCCGTCTGGAAATCCGCCTGCTCGATCGGCCTCGAAGGCATCATCTCCAAGCTCGGGGATGCGCCCTATCGCGAGGGGCGCGGCCATGGCTGGCAGAAATCGAAGTGCCGGGCCGGCCAGGAAGTCGTGATCGGCGGCTGGTGGGGCGATGCGACCACCCTGCGCTCGCTGCTGGTCGGCGTCAGGAAGGGCGGCAAGCTGGTCTATGTCGGCAAGGTCGGGACTGGCTACAGCGCCGCCAAGGTGAAGCGCGTCCTCCCCAAGCTGAAGCCGCTGAAGACCGCGGAAAGCCCCTTTACCGGCGCCAATGCCCCGCGCGGCAGCAGCGCGATCCACTGGGTGAAGCCGGAACTGGTCGCGGAAGTGGAGTTCGCCGGATGGACCGACGACGGCAATCTGCGCCAGGCCGCCTTCAAGGATATCCGCGAAGACAAGGCCGCATCCGACGTCAAGGCCGAAAATCCCGTTGCCCCCGACGAGGTCGATGTCGAAATGCCCAAGCCCCGATCGACGTCCCAGAGAGCCAAAGGCAAAACCGAAGGCAAAGCAAGCGGCAAGCCGGAAGTCATGGGCGTCCTCATCAGCCATCCCGAGAAGGAGATGTGGCCGGGCGTCAGCAAGCTCGACCTCGCACACTATTATGAAGAGGTCGGCGGCTGGCTGTTGCCGCATATCCAGGGCATCCCCTGCTCCGTCGTGCGGGCACCGGACGGATACCAGAAGGAAAAGTTCTTCCAGCGCCATTCCATGCTCGGGCAATCCAAGCTGCTCGATGACGTGAAGGTGTCCGGCGACCGGAAGCCCTATCTGGTGATCAACCGGGTCGAAGGCCTGGCCGCGGTGGCGCAGATGGGCGGGCTGGAGCTGCATCCCTGGAACTGCCTGCCGGACCAGCCCGACGTGCCGGGCCGGCTGGTCTTCGACCTCGATCCCGATCCCGGCGTCGAGTTCAGCGCGGTGATCGCTGCGGCGAAGACCTTCAAGGACTGGCTGGAGGCCTTGGGCCTGACGTCGTTCTGCAAAACCACCGGCGGCAAGGGGCTGCATGTGGTGGTGCCGCTCGAGGCCGGCAAGAGCAAGGTGACCTGGCCGGAGGCCAAGGATTTCTGCCGCGAGCTCTGCGAGCGGATCGCCGCCGACGCGCCGGAGAAGTACGTCGTCAACATGGCGAAGGCGAAGCGGAAGGGGCGGATCTTCCTCGACTATCTGCGCAACGACCGGATGTCGACGGCCGTCGCTCCCCTCTCGCCGCGGGCGCGCGAGGGTGCCACCGTCGCGATGCCGCTGACCTGGGCGCAGGTGAAGTCCGGGCTCGATCCCAGCAAGTACACGGTCCGGACTGCCTGGGCCGCGCTCAAGAAATCGAAGGCGTGGAGCGACTACGCGAAGAGCGCGCAGCCGCTGCAGCCTGCCATTCAACGCATGCATAAGAGTCGAGGGAGATAGATCATGGCGATGCGACCCACCTGGCGCGGGCATCTCAGGCTCGCACTGGTGAGCTGCCCGGTGCGGCTGACCCCCGCCACCACCAGCAGCTCCAACATCCGGTTCCACAAACTGAACCGCAAGACCGGCAACCGGTTGCGCCAGCAGATGATCGATGCCGAGACCGGCAAGGTGGTCGAGCGCGACGAGACCATCATGGGCTACGAGTTCGAGAAGGGCCGCTACGTCAAGGTCGAGCCGGAGGAGATCGAAGGCCTGAAGATCGAGAGCTCCGAGATCATCACCATCGAGCGCATCGTTCCTGCGGCCGAGGTGGACTGGCTGTTCGCCGAGAACCCCTACATCGTCGAGCCCGACGACAAGAACGGCCTCGACATCTTCGCCACCATCCGCGAGGCGCTGAAGGCCAAGGAAGTGGTCGGCATCGGCCGCCTGGTGCTGGCGCGGCGGGAGCATCCGGTGATGGTGCAGCCGCGCGGCAAGGGCTTGATGCTGGTGACCCTGCACGATCCCCAGGAGGTGCGCCTGCCGGAGGAGATCTTCGACGAGATCAAGGACGTGAAGGTGGACAAGCAGAACCTCGCCATGGCGGAGACGCTGATCGAGCGCATGGAAGGCGAGTTCGACCTGTCGATGTTCGAGGATCGCTACCAGGCGGCACTCCAGGAGCTGGTCGAGGCGAAGATGAAGGGAAAGAAGATCACCGCGCCGACCGAGGTCGAGCGGCCGTCCAACGTGGTCAACCTGTTCGAGGCGCTGAAGGCCAGCGTGGCCGCCGAGAAAGGCACCGGCCGCGCCGCGTCGAAGCGCCCTGCCAAGACGGCACCGCCTCGCGCGGCGGCGAAGAAGGCCGCGGTGCGCAAGCGGGCGTGAGAACTCTCTAGCCCAGATTCTGCTTCAGGAATGCGAGGGTCCGGGTCCAGGCGAGATCGGCGGCGGCCTTGTTGTAGCGCGCCGTGTTGGTGTCGTTGTTGAAGGCGTGGTTGGCGCCGTCATAGACGTAGATCTGGTACTTCTTCCCGTTCGCCTTCAGCGCCGCTTCGTAGGCCGGGATGCCGGCATCGATGCCCTGGTCGAGGCCGCCGTAATGGAGCAGCAGCGGCGCCTGGATCGAGGGCACCTTCGCGGCATCCGGCTGCTTGCCGTAATAGGCGACGGCCGCGTTCAGGGTCGGCTCGGCGACGGCGAGATTGTTGACCGCG
>DATKNM010000275.1:0-2285 GCA_035541335.1 Binatia bacterium | reverse complement strand
CGACGTGAGGGCGATCTGCCAATACTGCGCCAGCGCCTGGAGATAGAGCGCGTGCTTGTCGCCGAAGGCGGCGTAGAGGCTGGGCTTGTTCATGCCGGTGGCCGCCGTGATCTCGTCCAGCGAAGTGCCGGCATAGCCGGTCCGCCAGAACTGGTCCCTCGCCTGGCGGAGCGCCGCCTCGGGATCGTAGGCCGGGGGCCGGCCGCGGCGCTTCGGCGCGGGATTCCTTAATTTTTGTACCATCTGGTAAAAAATCCTTGACTGCGGGATCGTCGTACCCATATTTGTCCCGTTTGGTACAAAAATCAAGGGCAGGCGGCGCCGGCCGACACCTTCGTGCAATAGCGCCCCTGTCGCTGTCATGGCAGGTGATGTGATGGTCACGCCCCTCGAAGGCATGCTCGATGCGCCCGTATCCCGGCCGGTGGCTCCGAAACCCCGGCGGACGTTGCGGCAGCGGCTGCGCCGGCCGCTGATGGCCGCGTTCCCGATCCTGCTGGCCCTGGCCGGCGGCGCCGCCTATCTGGCGGAGGAGCCCTATGTCTCGACCGACGATGCCTTCGTGCGCGCGGCCAGGGATTCGATCAACGCCCGGGTCCCCGGCCAGGTGGTCGAGATCGCCGTCGCGGACAACCAGCGCGTCACCAAGGGCCAGCTGCTGTTCCGGATCGACCCGGAGCCCTACCGGATCGCCGTCGAGCAGGCCGAGGCGGATCTCGAGAATGCGCGCCTCGCGATCGACACGTTGAAGACCAGGTATCGCCAGCAGCAGGCCGAGCTGCAGTCGGCGAAGGCCTCGGCCACCTTCGACGAGCACGAATACGACCGGAAGCAGGCGCTGATCGCCTCCGGTTTCACGTCGAAAGCCGCCCTCGAACGCGCCGACACCGATCGCACGGTCGCCCGGCAGAACATCGCGGCGATCCAGCAGCAGATCGCCAACACCGTCGTCGCCCTGGGCGGCGATGCGAACATCGATGCCGACCGGCATCCGACCGTGCGCGCGGCCAGGGCCCGGCTCGACCGCGCGCAGCTCGATCTCTCCTACACCGCGGTGCTGGCGCCCGATGACGGCATCGTCACCCGGGTCGATGACCTGCAGCTCGGCGACTACGTCAATCCCGGCGCCGCCGTATTCTCGCTGCTCTCCAGCCGCCAGGTCTGGATCGAAGCGAACTTCCGCGAGACCGGCTTGACCCATATGCGGCCCGGCCAGGCGGCGACCATCGACGTCGATGCCTATCCGGATCACAGCTTCAAGGCCCACGTGGTCAGCATGAGCCCGGGCACGGGCTCGGACTTCGCGGTCCTGCCGCCGGAGAATGCGACCGGCAACTGGGTGAAGGTGGTCCAGCGCCTGACCGTGCGCCTCGAGCTCGACGCGGTCGATCCCGACCGGCCGCTCTATTCCGGCATCAGCGTCATCGCGCGGGTCGATACCGGCTATCGCCGCTCGTGGCACCGCCTGTTCGAGACCGCCTGGGCGGCGGAGTTGGTGAAATGAGCGCCGCCCGGTCGAACAACGAGGGTCGCGGCGCGATCACCGTCGCAGCCCTGCTGGCGAGCTACATGCAGGCGGTCAACATCTCGATCCCGAACGCCGCCTTGCCGCACATGCAGGGCTCACTCTCGATGGCGAACGACGAGGTCGGCTGGATCTTCACCGCCTATATCACGGCGAGCGTCATCCTCCTGCCGGCGTCGCCCTGGCTGGCCGCACGCTTCGGCCGGAAGCGGGTCTATCAGGTTGCGCTCGCCGCCTTCGCGCTCGGCCTGATGCTGGACGTTCTGGCGACGACCAGCCTCGGCTTCGTCTTCGCCCGCATCGTCCAGGGACTGGCGAGCGGCCCGCTCGCGCCGCTCTCCCTGGCGATCCTGCTGGACGTGCAGCCGGCGGCCCGTCATCCCAAGATCAACCTCGCCTGGTCGGCGCTGCTGCTGCTCGGGATCTGCACCGGCCCCGGCATCGGCGGCTGGCTCAGCGAATATTGCGGCTGGCACGCGATCTTCTATCTCAGCCTGCCGATCGCGGGCTTCGTTTTCCTGGCGATGGCGCTCTCGTTGCCGGAGAAGCGGGCGGAGCGGGTCCCGCCGCTCGACGTCTTCGGCGTCGCGACCCTCTCGCTCGGCATGATCGGATTGCAGATGCTGCTCGACCGCGGCGAGCGCCTGGAATGGTTCGCCTCGGCGGAGATCTGGGCGGAGGCCGGCCTTTCGGCGCTCGGCTTCTACCTCTTCGTCGTGCATGTCCTGACGACCGAGGCGCATTTCGTCAACAAGGCGCT
>DATKNM010000274.1:0-16630 GCA_035541335.1 Binatia bacterium | reverse complement strand
GGCCAGCTCCTTCAGCATCTGGCCGTAGCGCTGGCGGGTGAGATGCCCCTCCTTGCCGCGCGACGGAAAGAGATAGGGCGAGGGCTTCGGCTGGCCCTTCGCATCCTTCGCCAGGAATTGCGCACGCAACGAGAGATAGGCCGTGAGCGCGGCGCGGGCCGGCGCATTCAACGGCACCATGCGCTCCTTCGAGCCCTTGCCGCGCACCACCAGAACCGGCTGTTCGCGCAACACCGCGGCCAAAGGAAGCTGCACCAGCTCCGAGACGCGGAGGCCGCTTGCATAGGAAAGCTCGACCAGCGCCTTCAGCCGCGCGCCGGTGGCGCCGTCGAGCGCGGTGCAGAGCTCGATCAGCGCCGCCATCTCCTCCTCGGCCAGCAGCTTCGGCAGCGGTCGGCCCAGCTTCGGCCCGTCGAGTGCGGCCGTGGGATCGTCGGCGCGGACGTTCTCCGCCAGCAGGAACTTGAAGAACTGCCGAAGCGCGCTCAAGCGCCGTGCGGCGCTGCGCGCGCTCATGCCGCGCCGGTCGAGCGCCGCGAGATAGGCGGAGAGATCAGCGGTCACCACATCGCCGAGGACGGTCTTGCGCGACGCCGCGAACTTCGCCGCGTCCTCGAGGTCGCGGCGATAGGCGGCACGCGTATTGGCGGCCGCGTTGCGTTCGGCGCTCAGCATCTCCAGGAAGCGTTCGATCAAAGTCTCGCTGCTCGGCGGAAGGTTCGCGACCATCGAAGCCTCAAAGCCCGATCAGCACCGCCGCCTGCAGCGCGACCTGCCGCGCTTCGGCGCCGAGGCCGACCGAGGTCAAGCCGCCCAGCGAGGACGAAATCGCCGCCGGATCGGCGCCGGCGACCTTGTCGCCGCCGAGTGCCACCAGCGCCGTCAACACAGTCTCGCCGCGCCGGCCGGCCAGAGCCGCGGCGTTGATCTCGCTGGCGAGGCTGCCGCCGGCGGTGATCGGCGCGATGCCGGTCCAGCCGCCGATCCGCTGGCCGAGGCCGGCGAAGATCGCATAGACCTGCGCACCCTTGTGCTCATCGGCGCCGGTCGCCTGGCGCCAGCTCGCGACGGGATCGTTGCTGAGCTGGCCGCCGCTGCCGCCGCGCGCAATCCGCGCCAGCAGGCGCAGGCCGGGTGCGGCACGGACGAGATCGGGATTCCCGGTCGAGCTGTCGACCAGGTTGAGCCAGAAATTGCCGCGCTCGACATTGCCGACGAGGAACATCACCCGCGCCGCATCCGGCGCGAACCAGGCGAGGTTGCGCATCGGCTGCACCTGCTGGGTGAAGGGCGCGTAGAGCGCCACTTCGGTGAGATAGTCGCCACGGGCCCGGGCGCGCTGCAGCGCCGCCCCAATCAGTCGCGCGCGCTGTTCCGGCAGCTGCGCCACCGCCGCGGCCTTGTAGACCACAGCCCGCGCCATGGGCGAATCCGACGCCGCGAGATCGGCAACCGCATCCCCCGGACCCGCGGGTGCGAGCTGGTAGAGAGCCGCCAGCTCCTGGGCCGGAATGAGTCCGGCAGCGAAGGCCCGCTCGCCAGCATCGATGCGTTGCGGCACCGCGGCGGCACCGTTGCGGGCGGTCATGACCGATGCGGCGAGGCCGACCGGCACCGGCACCACCTTGCCCGGGGCCGCAGGCGCCGGCAGGCCGGCGAGCTTCATCGTCGCGATCAGCACCGGATCGGCGGTCGCGATCTTCTTGACCGACTTCGGCTTGACGTCACCGGCCGCGACCGAGGCGACAGCAATGAAGCTCGCCGTGCCGGCATCGGGATTCGGCACCTCGCGCAGGAGATCGAGCCCGATCTCCGCCTGGTCGACCTGCTTCCCGGCGAGCTGGCAATAGATCAGCGCCTTGCGCCAATAGAGATCGGGCGCCTGCATCTTCGCGATCTGGCCGTCGACCTGGTTGCAGGCGGTGCCGGTGTCGCCGGCGGTGAGCGCCTGCTCCACCACTTGCTGCGGCGTCGACGGTGGAAGATTGGCCGTCGCCTGGGTGAGCGCCAGCGCCGCATCGGGAAAGCCCATGGCGTTCAGGCGCTCGGCGCGCAGCGGCACCAGGGGATCGCTGCCCGGCGCCACGCCCGGCATCGACGCCGCCGTGGTGAGGAGCCGAAGCTGCAGGTCGCGCAAGGAAGGCACGGTGACCGGCGCCGGCAATTGCGGGACCAGCGCCATTAACCGCGATGGCGTCGCGCCGAACCAGAGATTGGGGCCGAGATCGGCACCGATCGATGTCGTCTGCGGCGCTGCCGTCGCCACCGGCTGGGGCTGCAGCGGTTGCGCCGGCGCCTGCTCCTGCGGCTGTTCCGCGGAGGGCATCGGCATCGGCTGGGCGCCCGGCTGCAGCACCAACGGGGGCGGCGCGGATTGAGGCTGCGTGGGCTGGGCCTGCGTGGGGGGCTGCGTCATGTCCGGCTGCGGCAGCGGCTCGCTCTCGATGGCGGAGCCGCCCGATGGCGGCGGTGATCCTGGTTGCGACGTGCCGGTGTCCGGCGGCTGGGGGGTGAGGTCCGTCGGCGGCGACAGCGCCGAGGCCGGCGACGCGATCAGACCGTAACCGGCGCCCAACAAGAGCAGAGCCAGTGCAGGCAGGCGGCTGGGATTCAGGAGGCGAGGCACGCGGGGAGCCGCAACGCCGCCGGGGCCGTCACTGCAGCGACAGCCGGTCGTTCGGAATCTGGACCTCCTGATGGCTGGTCGAGGGGGGCTGTTGATAGGTGCCGAGGAACACAATTCCTCCCGCCAACACCACCACGACGGCAACGACCAGTCCGAGGAAGATCCGACCCATCCGACCATCCAACTCCGGCCAGAAATCTGGCCAAGCGCTTGAAATAAAAAGGTTCACAGGGCCGATTCGAGGCGGCCCGGAGCGCTGGTAACTTGCCATAGGGCTCGCCGGTTATGCTAGTCTCGATTTCGATCACGGCCGGGTGAACGGCATAGGGAACGGAAGGCAGTGTTGCGACGGGAACGGGGCAGATGAACAAGGGCGTCGCCGGCGGGGGGCTCGACCGCAGCATCGTGCTGGTCGGGCTGATGGGAGCCGGCAAGAGCTGCATCGGCAAGAAGCTGGCCCAGCATTTCGGCCTGCCGTTCATCGATGCCGACCGTGAGATCGAACTCGCCGCCGGCTGCAGCATCACCGACATCTTCGAGGTGCACGGCGAGCAGGCGTTCCGCGACGGTGAGCGCCGGGTGATCGCGCGGCTGCTCAGCAATCCGCCGCATGTGCTGGCGACCGGCGGCGGCGCCTTCATGGACCAGCAGACCCGCAAGCTGATCAAGGACCGGGCGATCTCGATCTGGCTCCGCGCCGAGCTCGACCAGCTGCTGCGGCGCGTCGCCCGGCGGAACGACCGGCCGCTGCTGAAGAACGTCGACCAGCGCGCCAAGCTGACCGAGCTGATGGCGGTGCGCTACCCGGTCTATGCCGAGGCGGACATCATGGTCGATAGCGCCGACGGGCCGCCGGAAATGACCCTCGACCGCGTGCTCGATGCGCTCGAACCCTATCTCCAGGAGCGGCGCAGGTCGGGAACTGCGTCATGATCGATCGACTTACCGTCGATCTCGGCACGCGCAGCTATGACATCCTCATCGGGCGCGGGCTGATCGCCGAGGCGGGACGCCTGATCCAGCCGGTCCTCAAGCAGAAGCGCGTCGTGGTCGTGACCGACACGAACGTGGCGCGACATCATTTGGAAAGCCTGGAGCGCGCTCTCCGCGGCGCCGGCATCGCGACCGATAGCATCGTGCTCGAAGCCGGCGAGCAGACCAAGAGCTTCGCCGGGCTGGAGGGCCTGATCACCGAGCTGCTGGAGCGCGGCGTCGAGCGCGGCACCATGCTGCTCGCTCTCGGCGGCGGGGTGATCGGCGATCTCGTAGGCTTCGCCGCGGCGATCACCTTGCGCGGGATCGACTTCGTGCAGATCCCGACCACCCTCCTCGCCCAGGTCGATTCCTCGGTCGGCGGCAAGACCGCGATCGACGTGCCGCAGGGCAAGAACCTGGTCGGAGCGTTCCACCAGCCGCGCCTGGTCCTGGCCGATACCGGGACCCTCGACACGCTGCCGCGCCGGGAGATGCAGGCGGGCTATGCCGAGACGGCGAAATACGGGCTGATCGACGATCCGCCCTTCTTCGCCTGGCTGGAGGGCAACGGGCTCGACGTGATCGAGCGTGTCGACGCGCCACTGCGCCACGCGGTGCTCACCAGCTGCCGCGCCAAGGCGAAGATCGTCGCCCAGGACGAGCGCGAGCAAGGTGCGCGCGCTTTGCTCAACCTCGGCCACACCTTCGGCCATGCCCTCGAGGCGGAATGCGGCTATTCCGACGAGCTGCTGCACGGCGAGGCGGTGGCAATCGGCATGGTGCTGGCATTCGAGCTTTCGGCCCGGCTGGGGCTCTGTCCGCTGGAGGAGGCGGCACGAGTGCAGCGGCACCTGGCCAGCGTCGGCCTGCCGACCTCGCCCACTTGGATCGATGGCCGCGACTGGTCGGCCGATCGGCTGATCCGGCACATGAGCCGCGACAAGAAGGTGAAGGACGGGCGCATAGCCTTCGTGCTCGCCAAGGGCATCGGCCGCGCCTTCTTCCCCGGGCATGCCGACCTCGACGAGATCGCGGCCCTGCTCGAGACCGCGATCGCCGCATAAGGTGCGGCCGCAGATACCCCCTGGGCCCGGAACTCAGTGAAACTCTGGGAATGACGCCATGATCGTCTATTACCTAATCGGCCTCCTTCTGTTGCTGATCTGCTCGGGATTCTTCTCCGGCTCGGAGACCGCTCTGACCGCCGCCTCCCGGGCGCGCATGCAGGCGCTGATCGGCCACGGCAACAAGGCCGCGCAGCGCGTCGCCAAGCTCCATCAGCATATGGAGAACGTGATCGGCACCGTCCTGCTCGGCAACACCTTCCTCAATGCCGCGACTGCAGCCCTGATGACGGCGTTCCTGACCGCGGAGTTCGGCGACCGCGGCGTCATGCCGCTGATCGCCGCCGGCGTCGCCACCGCCTTCCTGTTCATCTTCAGCGAGGTGCTGCCGAAGACTTTCGCGATCAACAACGCCGATCGATTCTCGCTGGCGGTGGCGCCGCTGCTGCAGTTCTTCGTCACGCTCACCTATCCGGTCACCCATGTGACGCAGTGGATCTGCAACGGCTTCCTGCGCCTGTTCGGCCTGAAGATCGTCAACCAGCCCGGCGCCGAGGAGCGCATCGAGGAGCTGCGGGGCGCGATCGAGCTCCATGCCGGCTCGGTGGAGGAGATCCAGGACACCGGGCAGATGCTGCACTCGATCCTGGACCTCGACGACGTGCCGGTCTCCGACATCATGGTCCACCGCCGCAACATGACCATGCTGGATGCCGAGCTGCCGGTCGAGGAGATCGTCACCCAGGCGCTGAACAGCCCGCATACGCGCATCCCCGTCTATCGCGGCGAGCCCGACAACATCCTGGGCGTGCTGCATGCCAAGGCGCTGCTGCGCGCGATGCACGCCAACCAGTGGAAGCTGGACGGACTCGACATCGTCGCGCTCGCAGCGAAGCCCTGGTTCATCCCGGACAGCACCAACCTGCTCGCGCAGCTCGAGGCGTTCCGCACCCGGCACGAGCATTTCGCCATCGTGGTCGATGAGTACGGCGCGCTGATGGGCATCGTGACCCTGGAGGACATCCTGGAGGAGATCGTCGGCGACATCTCCGACGAGCACGACATCAAGGTGAGCGGCGTCGCCAAGCAGCCGGACGGCAGCCTGGTAGTGGACGGCACCGTCACGATCCGCGACCTCAACCGCGAGTTCGACTGGCAGCTGCCGGACGAGCACGCTTCCACCATCGCCGGCCTCGTCATGTACGAGGCCCGCCGCATCCCGATGGTCGGCCAGGTTTTCGTGTTCTACGGCCTGCGCTTCGAGATCCTCGACCGTCGACGCAACCAGATCACGCGCCTGAAGATCACCCCGCCCGCCGCGAAGACCGATGCGACGGCGCCGGCCGGCACGGACGCGAGGCCAAGACCGGATACCACCGTGACGGTGAAGGTGCAGCCGAAGAAGCCCGACGGCAGCGGTCCCACGCGTGGTCCCACGGGTGGCACCACGGGAGCCGCGGCATGAGCGAGCGGGTGCGAGCCGACGGCGAGGCCCCACGTGGCGATGGGCGCGAGCTCCTGCACAAGCGGAGCTTCGAGTTCTCCGGTTATCTCCGGGCCGACGGGAACTATGACATCGAAGGCCGGATGACCGACCGCAAGACCTACGCATTCCCGAACGATTGGCGCGGCGAGATCGCGGCCGGCGAGGCGCTGCACGATATGCGCATCCGGGTGACCCTGGACGAGGAGTTCCAGGTGCTCGACGTCGTGGCGGAAACCGCCGATGCGCCGTTCGAGGTTTGCGGGGCGATCACGCCGGTCTTCACGAGCCTCAAAGGCGCCCGCATCGGCCGCGGCTGGAGCGCACTTCTGAAGGAGAAGTTCGGCGGCGCCAAGGGCTGCACCCATCACGTCGAGTTGCTGCGGACCCTGGCGACGGCCGCCTTCCAGACGATCTACGGCGCTAAGCAGCGGCGGGCACGGGTTGAGAGCTCGGTGCCGCCGGGAGAAAGTGGCAGAGACGCCGGCCGCCGCCCGGGCTTCATCGACACCTGCCACGCCCTCGCTGCCGATGGCGCGATCGTCAAGGCGAACTGGCCGGATTTCTACCAGTCGAAGCGCTGAGCGCCGGTGTGCGCCGGCCAGCGCGCCGCTACTTGCGCGATTTCGCCGCGAGCTTGCCGTGCCCCGCGTTGCGGTGCCCGGCCTCGGTGGCGGCGTCGCGGAAATAGCCGAGCAGATGCACGCGGATGGCGGCGGTCATGCTGAACGCGCCGCGCCGCTTGGCGACGGCGGTGCAGAAGTCGTGCAGAGTCTGCCCTTCGCGCGCAGCGGCTTCCTGGAGCGCGTCCCACATCTCCGGCTCCATACGCAAACTGGTTCGTCTGCCCGCCACAGTGACGTTGCGGGCAATCATCGCCGCTTTCGGCCGTCTCGACATGTTACTTCGACCCCGAGTTCACCGTCCGGACGAGAAAGCCCGACCGATGCCGTCCCAACTCCACTCGATGCGCTTATCGCTAGATGTTATTCGCGATCAAGTCAACCAGGTTGCAGAGTTTTTCGCTTCAATCCTAGTAAGTTAGGAAAACATTGCCCCGGGAAATTAAGGGTATTTTTTGCCGCCCTAGGATTCTTCCGGTGCCCGGGCCGAGATGGCGAGGGCGTGCACCGGACCGGCCAACTCCTCTGCCAGCACACCATAAATCAGCCGCTGGCGCTCGACCCGCGACTTGCCCGCGAACTGTGCGCTGCGGATCGAAACTTGAAAATGTGTCTCGCCGCTTTCACGCCAGCCGGCATGGCCGCGGTGCCGGTTGCTCTCGTCGGTGACCACGAGTTCCTCCGGCGCCAGCGCCGCGGTGAGCTTGCTCTCGATGCGTTCCTTGACCGATGCCATCGCCCGTCCGCCAACGCCCGTCGCCGCCGGCGACATCCACATGCGCTCTCACACCGGCGCGAGCGCGACGCCATTTCGCCCCAGCGGCATTGCGCGGCCGGGCTCCGTCACCATATCTCCATCATCCCAATGAGACAATTCGCCTGATCGGCGCGCGAGACCTGCGCCCTCGCAAGGCTGTCGTGCCGAGGGGGCAGTTGCACCGTAACCGTCCGCTCCGTCATACTGAACCCATGGTCAGACGCCACTATATTCCTGATCCTCCGCCACGGACCACGCGCTGCCACCATGCCGGCTGCGAGGCCGAGGGACTCTATCGCGCGCCGAAGTCGCCGAACCAACTCAACGAATACATCTGGTTCTGCCTCGACCATGTGCGCGAGTACAACCGATCCTGGGACTTCTATGCCGGAATGAACACGGACCAGATCGAGCGCCAAGTGCGGTTCGACACGGTCTGGCAGCGCCCGACCTGGCCGCTCGGCTCCTGGGGCACCAGCGGTGCCGGAGCCGCCAGCGCCGCCGCGCGTCGCTTCGCCGGCATCGACGAGACCGAGTTCATGCCCGACGACGTGCGCGAGGCGATCAACGCCCGGATGAACGCCGCCGAACAGCGCGCGCAGGCGGAACGGCGCCGGCGCGCCAAGGCCCATGCCAGCAAGGAGGAAGCGGCGCTCGCGGTGCTGGAGCTGGTGCCGCCGGTCTCCTGGACCGAGGTCCGCGCGCGCTACAAGGCGCTGGTGAAGCGTCTCCATCCCGATGCCAATGGCGGCGACAAGAGCGCCGAGGAGCAGCTGAAGCTGGTCAACCAGGCCTATGGGACATTGAAGGCCGCCGCCGCGGCCCAAGCCTAGACGTATTCACTGTGACTATGAGCACCGCGCTGCAACGGGTCGGCACCGCCTCCCTGGAAATCGCCTATGAAGAACGCGGGCCGGCCGAGGGCGCGCCGGTCCTGCTGATGCACGGCTTTCCCGATGACGTGCGGACCTGGGACGAGGTGGCGGCGCCGCTCGCCGAGCGCGGCTGCCGCGTGATCGTGCCCTATCTGCGCGGCTATGGGCCGACGCGCTTCCTCTCGCCGCGCACGCCGCGTTCCGGGCAGCAGGGCGCGCTCGGCAGCGACCTCAAGGACCTGATGGACGCGCTGGCGATCCGCCGCGCCGTCCTGGCCGGCTATGACTGGGGCGGGCGCGCCGCATGCATTGTGGCGGCGCTCTGGCCGGAGCGGGTCCGCGGCCTCGTCTCGATCGGCGGCTACAACATCCAGAACATCGCTGGCAACCTGCGGCCCGGCGAAGCCGACCAGGAGTGGCGCTTCTGGTACCAGTGGTACTTCAACACCGCGCGCGGCGTCGCCGGGCTCGCCGCCCACCGGCATGCGATCTGCCATCTGCTCTGGACATTGTGGTCGCCGAATTGGCGCTTCGACGACGCGACTTATGCCGCCACCGGTGCCGCATTCGACAATCCCGATTTCGTCGATGTCGTGATCCAGTCGTACCGCCACCGCTATCAGGCGGCGCCCGGCGATCCCGCCTTCGAGGCGATCGAGCGCGCGCTGGCGGCGCAGCCGAAGATCGCCGTGCCGACTGTCGTGCTGCACGGCGGCGCGGATGGCGTCGATCCCGCCGCCGCTTCCGCCACCCACCATGTTCATTTCACCGGCCCCTATCGCCGCGCGGTGGTGCCGCGCGCCGGCCATTTCTTTCCGCGCGAGGCGCCGGAGAAAGTCGTGGAGGCGGTTCAGGAGCTGATCGCCGCGACCAGGAGCTGAGCTAAGGCTGGTCGGCAAGCTGATCCGGGATGGTGATGCGGTTCCCGGAGGCCGTACCTGCCGTGCCGCAGGTGCCGGACCAGACCGTGACCCCCTGTCCTGCGGCGATCGACGGCTGGCGCTGCCGGTGATCGCAGGCGGCGCCGACACCCGACGCGCCGGTCTCGGTGCCGGCGATCGGATTTCCCTTCGTATCGAGGCGGCGGATCACGGTCTGACCATCCACCGAGGCGATGCTGATGATGGCCGGGCCGTCGGGCAGGGTCGCGCGCACGCGATCGACCACCTTTACGGGCATGGCGCCGCCGGTCCAGGCGATCTGCACCAGGTTGCGATAGGTGTCGCCGAAGCCGGGCGTGGTCGAGTGATAGTCGCCCGCCGCAACCATCCAGTCGCCGGACTTGTCGTGCAGCGCGGAGAGGAAAAGCGCGCCGTAATCGACGTTGGCGGTGGGATCGAGCGCGCTGCCGAGATCGGCAAAGGCGTTGGGGTGGTGCCGCATGCTGATCTGCATGCAGCCAACATCGATGTTGACGTCGCTCTCAGACTTGTAGGTCTCGAGCGCGATCAGCGCCGAGGCCTTGTCGGGATAGTAGTGCGGCGCACCGCCGACGTTGAGGGTCCAGGGCCAGGGCTTGGTGATTTCGCCATAGGGACTGCCGCTGGATTCGACCCGGGCGATCGCCGTCAAGAGACCGGCGGGCATGCCGTAATGCGCCTCCTGCTTCGCGATCTCCTGGAGGCAGAGGTCGCTGTCGTCGGCTCGGGCGGCGACCGCCGACGCGGCGGCTGCTCCCGCCGCCAGGACGGCTATCCATGGCCAGGTTCGGAGCGGAGTCGACCCCATAAACCACCAATGGCACGGGTTCCCGGCCTTTGCAAATCGCGCCGCCACGGCGACGGAATCCGGCCACTTTGGGGATATCGGCCTACGAGACAATTGACCTAGCACCATCCGACCGGCACCGTATCAGGCCATGTTCAAGAGCGGCGACGCTCCCGAGAAGATCCGGGCGCTCGGGGCCTATTGGGAAAGCTTGGCCGGCGGAGAGCCGCCGGAACGCGCGCTGATCGATATTGCCGCCGTGCGGCCGCTGCTCCCCTATCTCATGCTGATGGGATTCGAGTTGGATCCGTTCACGGTGCGCTATCGACTGACCGGCACCAAGATCGACGAATGGGTGGGCATGAACGTCACCGGCCGCACCCTCAACGAGTTCGTGGCCGGCGACAGGACCGGCGCCTCGGCCTATCTGCTGACCTGCTATGAGGAGTGCTGGCGCGCCGAAGCGCCGGTGATCGGCGCCTATGACTGGCCGAGCGTCGGCGGCATTCCGCTCCGGATCCGTTTCGGCCTGTTCCCGCTGAAGGTCGGCGGGATCGTCCGGCAGTGCCTCGTCGTCGAGGATTTCGGTGCGGTTCCGGTCAATGCCGAGCCGCTGTCCTTGCGCGAGTTTGCCACGGCCAAGCGCTGACGCGCAGGCGCGGCCGAGGAACCGTCCGCGCGGTCCGGCCTTGCTGAAGAAGGCCCAGATCCTGCGGCGTCTCGCTTTTCGGTCCGGTGGCAGGTATGACTTGCGACGAGCCGGGGACGGGTTCGGGATCCGGTTCGGGGCATTCATGGAACGAATCGAAGGGGAAGACACATGCGTGGGATCGCGCTTGCTGCAGCGTCCTTGATCGCCGCAGCACTGCTCGCCAGCTGCGGCAGCACCAACCACACCAAGCCGGCAGAGGTCGCGAGCGGCCAGAAGGTGATGATCACCAAGGCCACCTGGGATGCCTATCTCAACTACAAACAATGGCTGATGCCGAAGAGCTATACCGGCCCGGTCGGCGACGGCTATTTCGCCGTGACCACCGACGGCACCGGCTGGGGCCTGACCGGCTGCCCCGACAGCGGCTGCGCGGTCGGCGAGCTCGACAAGGGCGACGCCATCGACAAGTGCAACAAGCGCAACGGCGGCCGGCCCTGCCTGATCTTCGCGCACCAGAACACGATCATCGTTCCCTACGAGCTCGTGCAGTAGCGGAAGAGCGGCGCCGCTCCGCACCGCCGACGTCCACAGGGTTCTTGCTGACCGCACGCTGTCAGACGACGGCACGGGTGTCGTCCGATTCCGGCCAGCGCGGCGTCAGGATCGACGTCTACATTTTTGGATGTGGACGATTCTCGCGAACTCCTGGTCGACGCCGTCGCTGACCCGCTCTCCGTCATCGGCACATCTCTGCCGGCACGACCGGTCGATCGAGATGCGCCGCTGGTCGACGAGGAGCTGTTCTTCAAGGCATGGCTGCGCGAGCCGGTCGCGATCGGTGCGATCATGCCGACCCGCGCGCCGCTGGCGAACGCCATCGCGGCGGCTGCCGTCGAGATCACTGGCGCGGTCGCGAACGGGTCGATCATCGAGCTCGGCGGTGGCACCGGCCCCGTCACTCGCGCCTTGCTATTTCGCTCCCCGCGCCCAGGGAGCGTGGCGATCGTCGAGCGCCATCCCGTCTTCTACCGGCTGCTGACACGCCGCTTTCCCCAGGCGCGGGTCCTGCTCGGTAGCGCCGAGGAACTTGGGGCGGTCCTGAGCCCGCACAGCATAGGGCCGGTCGGAGCCGTGATCTCCTCGCTGCCGCGCGTCGGTTGGCCGATCGAGCGGCAGCGCCGGATCCTGGGGCAATGCTTCGACCTGCTGGGGACCAAAGGCGCCTTCCTGGAATTTTCCTACGGACCATTCTCACCGGTCCCGCGCCGGCTCATCCACGAGTTCAAGTGCGTCGCCGCGCGCCACCGTTACGTCTGGCGCAATTTCCCGCCGGCGACCATCTGGAGCTACCGGCTGAGCAGGTAGCGGCCGGGGTTGTCTCCCGACGATTCGGCCCCGGACACCCCCTCGCTTTTCGCAACCCGGCTCCGCCGGGCTTCCCCCTAGTCATTGCGGGGCAAAGCCGCTAAAACGCTTGCCGGTTCAGAGGCTTGGCGGTGCCGGCTGCCTTCGGCCCACGGCGCTCAAGCCCTTGAATCCGCTTGGACTTCGCCCACCTTTAGGATTTGGACCCGAACCTGATGGCTCTGCAAACTTCCGCCTCGACCAAGAACGGCTCGGCTTACGACAAATCGACCCTGCCGGACATCACGATCTCGGTCCGCCAGCAGTTCGGCCTCGACTCCGACATGCAGGTTCCGGCCTACAGCCAGCGCGCCGAGCACGTGCCGGACATCGACGAGGCGTACCGCTTCGACCACGACACCACGATGGCGATCCTGGCGGGCTTCGCGCATAACCGCCGCGTGATGATCCAGGGCTATCACGGCACCGGCAAGTCGACCCACATCGAGCAGGTCGCGGCGCGCCTCAACTGGCCCTGCATCCGCATCAACCTCGACAGCCACATCAGCCGCATCGACCTCATCGGCAAGGACGCGATCGTCCTCAAGGACGGCAAGCAGGTGACCGAGTTCCGCGAAGGCCTGCTGCCCTGGGCGTTGCAGCATCCGACCGCCCTGGTATTCGACGAATACGACGCCGGCCGTCCGGACGTGATGTTCGTGATCCAGCGCGTGCTCGAGGTCGAGGGCAAGCTGACGCTGCTCGACCAGAACAAGGTGATCCGCCCGCATCCCGGGTTCCGCCTGTTCTCGACCGCGAACACCGTGGGCCTCGGCGACACGACCGGGCTCTATCACGGCACGCAGCAGATCAACCAGGGCCAGATGGACCGCTGGAACATCGTCGCGACGCTGAACTACCTGCCGCACGACGACGAGACCAACATCGTCGTAGCGAAGTGCCCGCAATACGACACCGCCGAGGGCCGCAAGACCATCGACGCCATGGTGGCCTGCGCCGACCTGACCCGCGCCGGCTTCATCAACGGCGACATCTCGACGGTGATGAGCCCGCGGACCGTGATCACCTGGGCCGACAATGCGCGCATCTTCAACGACGTCGGCTTCGCCTTCCGGGTCTCGTTCCTGAACAAGTGCGACGAGCTGGAGCGACCGGTGGTGGCGGAATACTACCAGCGCTGCTTCGGCACCGATTTGAAGGACAGCGCCGCCAAGGCCCAGCTCGCGCATTGAGGCAGGGGCGCGGATGAGCGGTCCCAAGAATCCCGTCGACGAGTTCCGCCGCGTCACCGGCGCGGCGGTGCGCGCGATCTCGGAGCATAGCGACATCCAGGTGAGCTTCGCCCCAGGCTCTGCGGGCGGGCATACCGGCCTCATGGGCACGGAAGCGCGCCTAACGGCGCCGTCGCGCCACATGCCGGCGGGAGAGGTTGCCTGCACCCGGGGCGAGGCCGACGCGATCGCCCTCAAGCTGAAGCACCACAACGCCAGGACCCATACCCGCGAGAGCCCGAAGACGCCGCTGGCGCGCGAGATCTTCAACGCGATCGAGACCGCGCGGGTCGAGGCGATAGGCGCGAAGCGCATGGCCGGCGTCGCGCAGAACCTCAGCGCCTCGCTGGAGGAGCATTGCCGGCAGAAGGGCTATGCCCGGGTCAACCAGCGCCAGGAGAACAACCTCGCCGAGGTGATGCGCCTGCTGGTGCGCGAGGCGACCACCGGCCAGACCGTGCCGTCCACCGCCAAGGCGATGGTCGACGCCTGGCGCGGCGAGCTCAACAGCCAGGTGCGCGACGATCTCGGCCATCTCGGCCATCTCCTCGACAACCAGCGCGCTTTCGCCAAGGCGGCGCGCCGGCTGCTGGCCGACATGCAGCTCGAGGACCTGCAGGAGGATTCGGAATCGGATTCCGAGGACGAGTCCGAGGAGCAGGACGAGAACCAACAGCAGCCGGACGACCAGCAGTCCAAGGGCGGCGAGAAGGACAAGTCGGAATCCAGCGTCGAGATGGAGGCCGATGCCGCCCAAGCCGAGGCGTCCGAGGCCGAGGAATCCGAGGAATCGGAAGATTCCGACATGGACATGGAGGCCGGCGAGGAGCAGCCCGGCCGGCCGTCGAAGCGCCATGAGCCGGACTTCAACCGTGGCCGCAACGAGCCCGCCTACCGCGCCTTCACCAACCAGTTCGACGAGGTGATCGACGCGGCGGAGCTTTGCGATGCCGACGAGCTGACCCGGCTCCGCCACATGCTGGACCAGCAGCTCTCGCACCTCCAGGCAGTGGTGGCGAAGCTCGCCAACCGGCTGCAGCGTCGCCTGCTGGCGAAGCAGAACCGGTCGTGGAACTTCAACCTGGAAGAGGGATTGCTCGACGCCGCGCGTCTGCCACGGATCATCGTCAATCCGGAGCTGCCGCTCTCCTACAAGCAGGAGACCGACACCGAGTTCCGCGACACCGTGGTCTCGCTGCTGATCGACAATTCGGGCTCGATGCGCGGCCGGCCGATCACGGTCGCCGCCATGACCGGCGACATCCTCGCCCGCACGCTGGAGCGCTGCGGCGTCAAGGTCGAGATCCTCGGCTTCACCACCAGGATGTGGAAGGGCGGTCAGTCACGCGAGGCCTGGATCGCCGGCGGCAAGCCGGCCAATCCCGGCCGGCTCAACGACCTCCGCCACATCGTCTACAAGGCGGCGGACGCCCCCTGGCGCCGCGCGCGCAAGAATCTCGGCTTGATGCTGCGCGAAGGCATCCTCAAGGAGAACATCGACGGCGAAGCGCTGCTCTGGGCGCACAACCGGCTGATCGGCCGGTCCGAGCAGCGCAAGATCCTGATGGTGATCTCCGACGGCGCGCCGGTCGATGACTCGACGCTCTCGGTCAATCCCGGCAACTACCTGGAGCATCACCTGCGGCAGGTGATCGACTGGATCGAGCTCCGCTCGCCGGTCGAGCTGATCGCGATCGGCATCGGCCACGACGTCACCCGCTACTACCGCCGCGCGGTCACCTTGGTCGACGTGGAGCAGCTGGGCGGAACGGTGCTGGAGCAGCTTGCCGCCCTGTTTGAGGAAGATTCCGTGCCGGCCCAGCGCCGCTTCGCCGCCGCGGGGCGGCGTTAGGCACCAGACCCACTCAGCAATGATAGCCCGGCGTGCCTTTGGTCGGACCGAAACCGGTCCGACCGAGGCAGGGATCGCGGGTGTTGTTGAACTTGCCGGTGCCGCGGGACAGGTCCCGGATGCTCGAGCTGCTGCTGCCCAGCGAACTGCCAGACGATCCCATCACCGAGCCGGACGTGCCGCCGAGCGGACCGACCGCGCCGGGCGAGCTGACCGAGGGCGGCGGCGCGACGCCGCCCGCCGCCGAGGTGGGCGCGCCGACTCCGCTATATTGTGCGAGGGCGGCGCCGGTGCCAAAGGCGAGCGCACCGGCCAGAGCGAAAACGGCCATCGTGGCTTTCATGGCGACCTCCCGAAGGGTCCATACGGCCCTTCAAGTGGTCATAGAAGCACGGCGGTGCAACTGCAGACTTGATTTGCCTCAATACATCCGTCACGGCTCCGTAACCGGCTCAGCACTTCATGCCCGGCTGGACCTCGGTGGAGCCGAAGCCGGTGCTTCCGATGCAGGGGCCGTTGTCCGGGGTCTCGAACTTGCCGGTGCCGGGCGTCCGCTCCCGGATGCCGTCGCTGGTCGAGCCGCCGAGCGAACCGTGGCCGAACTCCGACCCGGAATCCAGCGGGCCGACAGAATGCAAACCGACGGCAGGCGGCGGCGCGAGCGGATCGGCATGGATGCCGCCGGCGGCCGAGGTCGGTGCGCCGATCGACCCAGAATCGCCGCCGAGACCACCGCTGGGGCCGCCGTCCAGACCCTGCGCGAAGGCGGCACCGCCGGCGGCGGCGATCAGGCCCGCGGCGAAGACTGTAGCGATCAACTTGGCTGTCACTGCGCGCCTCCTGTTCAGCTGAAGCTCATCCCGACGCTGACATGGGCATGTCGCGTTGCACCATCAAGCCGGCAAGTATTGCAGCGGTAACACCGTGAGCTTGATCCGACGCCGCCCAGCGGCTAAGCAGCGGCGTGTGAATGACGAAGAATTGATCACAGGCATGCGGGGGCGCCGTAGCGATGACGACAGAGACCGAATCCTTTTCCGTCAATCGGGCTTGGTGGAACGGCGTGGTGGAGACCCACGTCAATTCACGGATGTACCAGACGGAGGCGTTCCGCAATGGCGGCGACACCCTGCATCCGCTGGAGAGCGCGGAGATCGGCGACGTTTCCGGCAGGAGCCTCGTCCATCTGCAATGCCATTTCGGGCTCGACACGCTCTCGCTGGCGCGCCGCGGTGCCAGGGTGACCGGCGTCGACTTCGCGCCCAACGCGCTTGCAGCTGCGCGGCAGCTGGCGGCGGAAGCGAAGCTCGACGCGCGCTTCGTCGAAAGCAACGTCTATGATGCAGCGGCCGCGCTCGGTGAGACCTACGACATCGCCTA
>DATKNM010000273.1:0-6210 GCA_035541335.1 Binatia bacterium | reverse complement strand
TGCAGGAACAGCACCGGCTTCTCATGGGCGCCGAGCTTCGGCTCGCCGTCGCCCAGCACCCTGGCGCCGGTCGCCTTCAGCTGGTCCCGCGCCGCGATGATGTCGTCGACCTCGTAGCAGATGTGGTGGATGCCGCCGGCGGGATTGCGGGCGAGGAAGCCTGCGATCGGCGATTCCTCGCCCAGCGGATGCAGGAGCTCGATCTTGGTGTTGGGCAGCTCGACGAAGACCACGGTGACGCCGTGCTTCGGCTGCGCGACGGGCGTCGAGACCTTAGCCCCCAGGGTCGCGGAATAGAGCGCGGCCGCCGCCGTCAGGTCCGGCACGGCGATCGCCACGTGATTCAGTCGTCCGATCATCATCTGGGTCCGTTCAAAAAAGCGCGCCATGTTGCAGCGCACCGGCCCCACCCGCAAGGGGCCGCAAGGCTCCCGAATTGTCGCACATCAAGAACAGTGAGCAACGAGGGGGGAAGAACTGGCGCGGCCTCCCGGCCTCTGCATAATGTCGCCATGGCCGACAACCTGACCGCTGATCTCGCGTCCTTGGAGTTCGCCAATGACGCCTTCTACCAGGCCTTCGCCGCGGCGGACCTGGCCGCGATGGAGGGCGTCTGGGCGGAGCAGCCGACGGTCTTCTGCTGCCATCCAGGCTGGCCGCCGCTGACCTCGCGCACCGAGGTGATGGCAAGCTGGCGCGACATCCTGGGCGGCGCCGGTCCGGTTCCGGTCGCCTGCGCGGCGCCGCGGCCTGCGATCCTGGGCGAGGTCGGCCTGGTTTGCTGTTATGAACGATTTTCCAACCAGCATCTGGTCGCGACCAATCTCTTCATCCGCGCCGGCGATCGCTGGCGGATGATTCATCATCATGCCGGGCCGCTGGCGCGGGTGCCGGAGGAGATCGCCGCCGCCGACAACCCTTCACGGCATTGATTTTCGCAACCTCGCTTGGACGAAGCCGCGTCGGCGCATTGCGCCGACGCCGAGGCGGCGGCATAGTGACTCGGATGATTCGGGATTTTTCCTTGCGACTCATTTGCTTGCGACTCGCCGCCCGGCGAATCGGCGCCGCGATGCAGACCGTCCTGCTCGCTGGGCTGTTGGCCGCCGGTTTCCTCGGATCCGCCCGGGCGGACTATAATTCCGGGCTCCAGGCGTTCAATGCCGGGGACTATAAGCGGGCGCTGAAGGAGTGGCAGGCGCCGGCGGAGGCGGGCGACGCCCAGGCCCAGCATGGGCTCGGCCTGATCTACGAGACCGGACGCGGCCTCGACAAGCCGGACCTTACCCAGGCGATCCACTGGTACCAGGCCTCGGCCGACCAGGACTACCCGCCGGCGCTCAACAACCTCGCCATGCTCTATTCCAGCGGCCGCGGCGTCGCCAAGGACCAGCCGAAGGCGATCCAGCTTTGGAAGCAGGCGGCAGAGGCGGGCAATACCACCGCCGAGTTCAATCTCGGCATCCAGTACATGCTGGGCTCCGGTCTTGCGAAGAGCGACGACGAAGGCGCGCGCTGGATCGGCAAGGCGGCGGAAGGTGGGCTGCCCTACGCCCAGCTCACCATGGGCCAGCTCTATCGCGAAGGCCGCGGCGTGCCGAAGGATGGGAAGGCTGCCCGCGACTGGTTCGAGCGCGCCTCGGCCAACGGCAATCCCGACGCGAAGCAGCTGCTGCAGCAGCTCGATGCCGCCGATGCCGGCACGGCGCCCTCTCAATCGACGGCCTCGCAATCGGCTGCGTCCCAACCGGCGCCGAGCGGTTCCACCGCTGCTTCCACGGTCACGCCGAGCCCGACCGAGGCTTCAAAGGACGGGGAAGCGCCGAAACCCGCCGAAAGCGCGAAGACCGAGACCGCGAAGGCGGACACCGCCAAGAGCGAACCCGCGAAATCCGACACGGGCAACACCGAGACGGCGAGTTCGAATACCGCATCGGCCGACGCAACCAAGACCGAGCCTGCGAAAACCGAAGCCTCGTCGGCGCCGGCATCGGATTCGACCAAGCAGGAAGCATCCAAGCCGGCTGAGACAACCCAGCAGGTGGCGACTGCGAACAGCCCCTCCTCGGACAGCGACACGGCATCGCCGCCGCCGGAATCCGTCAACGTCCCGACGCCGCCGGCCCCGAGCGCAGCGGAGAATCCAAAACCGAGCGCAGTGGAGAATCCAAAACCGAGCGCGGCGGAGAATCCAAAACCGGACGCCACCAAGAATGATCAGAAAGCGACGACCACGGTCGCCCAGTCTGGAACGGATGCCGGAACATCGCCGGCCGCGGGGACGACGAATGCCGGCGACACCCAGAAGCCGGCGGAGCAGAAGCCTGCCGAGACGACAAAGACCGAGCCCGCGACAACCGAGCCGGCGAAAACGGAGTCGGAATCGACTGCCGCCGCGCCGACCAACAGCGCCGAGACCGCGACGAAATCCGAGCCCGCGACGGAGCCGACGGAAGCGGCCCTCGAGGCCAGCCTGCCGCAGGCGGATTCGCTCACCGCGGGCCAGCGCGTCATACACATCTGGCTCGGCGATTCCGGGCAGAATGTCGCCGCGCAGCGGGCTTTCGACGATCCCAACGAGGGGTTGAAACGGAAGTTCGCGCCGCTGCTGGACACCTATGTGCTCGAAGTCCGGCAATTCGCGGTCGCCAGCTCCAACGTCCACTACTATCTCTATGTCGGCCCGGTGGAGAACCTTCAGAAGGCCCAGGATCTCTGCAACAAGATCAAGCAACGCGACAGCGGGCAGATGTGCCGGCCTGTCATCAACTGACGTCTATGATCGGCCGGTCTCGGCCCCCGGTTCAGCGCCCGTCTTTCAATCCGCAGCAAAGGAGAGCTCGAACGTGACCGCGCGCAGCATCAAGGAGCGGCTGAAGTCCGGCGAGAAGATCCTGGCCGGCTGGCTCTATGGCCTCGGCCCGGTCACGACCGAGGTGATGGCGGTCTCCGGCTACGGCGCGCTGCTGATCGACCAGGAGCATGGCCCGGTCGACATGCAGACGATCCATGTCCAGATGCTCGCGGGACTGGCCCATGGCGTCCCCGCCATGGTGCGCGTGCCCTCCCATGACCCCAATCACGTGAAGCGGCTGCTCGACCTCGGGGTTCAGACCATCATGTTCCCGATGGTGGACTCGCTCGCCGACGCCGAGGCTGTCGCAAGCGCCTGCCGCTATCCGCCGAAAGGCCGCCGCGGCCTCGCGACCGGCGGCATCCGCGCCAGCCGCTATGGCGTCGATACCAAGGACTATCTCGACCATTACCATGAGCGCCAGTTGATCATGGCGCAGATCGAGACCCGGGGCGGCCTCGACGCCGTCGAGGCCATCGCCGGCGTGGACGGCATCGATCTCCTCTTCATCGGTCCCAACGATCTCTCGGCGGCCCTCGGCCATTTCGGCGAGCAGGATCACCCGGTGGTGCGGGCCGCGATCGACCGCATCGTCGCGGTCGCCAAGGCCAAGGGTAAGTTCCTCGGCACCGTGCCCACCAAGGAGCGCGATGCGCGAACCCTGTTCGCCGCCGGCTTCGACATGGTGATCAGCGGCTCCGATGTCTCGCTGCTGCGCGAGGCCGCGGTCGCCCATTGCAAAGCGCAAAGCCCGAAGTGAGGTGAGATGACCGCCCGGCTGCGCTGGCATCGTCACGGCGGCACGGCGGAGGAGATCGCCGGGCTGCCGGTGGTGAGCGCGGCGGAGATGCGGGCGGCCGAACGGGCGCTGTTCGCCCGCGGCACGCCCAGCTTCGACGTGATGGCGGGGGCCGGTCGCGCCGTCGTGGAGGCGATCCTGCAGCGCTGGCCGAACCGCTTCCGGCGCGCGCTCATCCTCGCCGGCCCCGGCAACAACGGGGGCGACGGCTTCATCGTCGCCGGCGAGCTCGCCGGCCTCGACTGGGACGTCCATGTCGCCGCCGCCCGTCCCCGTGAGTCTTACGAAGGCGATGCCGCCCGCGCCGCGGCGCTCTGGAGCGGCCATACTGCGGAGCTCCAGCCAGGCGCGCTCGCCGGCCTCGACGAGGGCGATTGCCTGGTGATCGACGCCATCTTCGGCATCGGCCTTGCCCGTCCGGTCGAGGGCGAGATCAAAGCGGTGATCCACGCGCTGCACGGCCGGCCGTGCCCGGTCGTCGCCGTCGATATCCCGAGCGGGATCGATGCGGATACCGGCGCCGTGCTCGGCGCTGCACCCCGCGCCGCGATGACGGTGACCTTCGCCTGGCCGAAGCGCGGGCATCTCTTGCTGCCCGGCCGGGAATGGGGTCGCGACCTGGTCGTCGCCGATATCGGATGCCGGAGCGAGGACTTGCCGCAGCTCGGCGGCATCGCCCGGGTGAACGGCCTGCCGCTCTGGCGCCTGGCGCTGCCGCTGCCCTCGGCGGCGGACCACAAGTACAGTCGCGGCCATGCGCTGGTGATGGGCGGTGCGGCGATGCCGGGTGCGACCCGTCTCGCCTCGCGCGCCGCGCGACGGATCGGCGTCGGCATGCTGACCTTGGCGGCGCCCCGGGAGGCACACGTCTTCTACCTCGCCGACCAACCCGGCCTGATCGTGCGCCCGGCTGAAAAGCCCGCCGATCTCGCCGCCCTGCTCGCGGATCCACGCTTCACCGCCGTCCTGGTCGGCTCCGGCCTGCCTGCCGATGCCGGAACCCGTGCCGCGGTCGAGGCCGCGGCGGGGGCGGGGCGGGCCATGGTGATCGACGGCGGCGGGCTGACCGCCTTCGCCGGCGATCCCGCGGCGCTCGGCAAGCTCGGCCGACCGGAGATCGTGCTGACGCCGCATGAAGGCGAGTTCACGCGCCTCTTTCCGCACCTGAAGTCGATGCCGGACAAGCTCTCGCGGAGCCGCGCGGCGGCGCGCGAGGTCAATTGCACCCTGGTCCTGAAGGGCGCCGACACGGTCGTCGCGGCGCCGGACGGCCGGGCGGCGATCAATGCCGACGCCCCGGCCTGGCTCGCAACGGCCGGTTCGGGCGACGTCCTTGCTGGCCTGATCCTGGGCCTGCTCGGTCAGGGCATGCCGCCTTTCGAGGCGGCATCGGCCGGGGTCTCGGTTCATGGGATGGCGGGGGCGGCCTTCGGCCCCGGCCTCATCGCCGAGGACCTGCCCGAACTCATCCCGGAAGTCCTCCGCAGCCTTGGTGAGGCCGAAACTGAATGAGCTTTCGCCCGATCTGGTAATCCGTCCGGCGGCCGAAGCCGACCATCCGGCCTGCGCCGAGGTCTTCCTCGCGGCTTACCGCCAGGCCTTTCCGCTCCATCCTCCCGACTACTATGTGCCCGCGCGCTACTACGAGAGCATCACCGGGGAGGAGCAGTGGGTGGCGCTTCAGGATGGTCGGATAATTGCCGTATTATCAATCTATTGGCCGGAGAATTTTATCCACAGTCTTTACGTGGTGCCGGACTGCCAGGGGCGGGGCATCGGGCGGCGCCTGCTGGAGGCGGTCCTTGGCCGGGCCAAGGGGGCCTGCGAGCTCAAATGCGACCGTGTCAATGCCAAGGCGATCGCCTTCTACCGGCACCTCGGCTGGCGCGAGGTGGGCGAGGGGACGGCCGATACGGGCCCCTGGGTCCGGTTGCGGAAATAGCCACAATTCCAGGGGCTTTGCCGCCCCCCGGAAGCGGACGGAATTTGCTTGTGCCCTCGGGTTTCGTGGGATACACCCGCGCCCTGATTTCACTGGGATTTCGCCTCGGACGTCCGCATCGGATTTCAGGGGTGGGGTGGCACCGCCGGCGGGCGTGGCGGAACTGGTAGACGCGCGGGATTTAGGTTCCCGTGACGCAAGTCGTGTGGGTTCAAGTCCCTCCGCCCGCACCACAACACGCCGCCCCCCTGATGCAAAGGTGGGCCGGCGGCGGCGAGCAATAGGATCAATCAGCAGGACAGAGTTGGACGATCATGCAGGTGACTGAAACCAATACCAGCGGCCTGAAGCGCGAGTTCAAGGTCGTGGTTCCCGCCGGCGATCTGAAGGCGAAGGTCGACACCAAGCTCCTCGAGCTCGGCCAGCGCGTCCGCCTGGACGGTTTCCGCCCCGGCAAGGTGCCGATGAAGGAGCTGAAGCGCCGCTACGAGAAGAACGTGCTCGGCGAGGTCGTCAGCGAGGCCGTGAACGAGGGCTCGCACAAGCTGATGCATGAGCGCAACCTGCGCCCGGCCGGCCAGCCCAAGGTCGAGATCGTGAAGCTCGACGCCGATT
>DATKNM010000272.1:0-5560 GCA_035541335.1 Binatia bacterium | reverse complement strand
GTTCCAGCACGGCGGCTATGAATATTCCGACAAGTCGCTGGACGGCGTCCTGAAGAAGTACAAGGTCGAGGACTCCGAGGACCTGATCGCCCAGGTGGGCGAGGGCCTCGTCACCGCGCGCGACGTGATGGTGGCGGTGTTCCCGGGCTCGCGCACGCCGGCCTCGCCGACCGACAAGGTCATCCCCCTCGCGCGCCAGCGCCAGAAGCAGAAGGGCGGCGCCTTCGCGGTGCCGATCCGCGGCCTCATTCCCGGCATGGCGGTGCATTTCGCCGGCTGCTGCCATCCGCTGCCCGGCGACCGCATCGTCGGCATCGTCACGACGGGTAAGGGCGTCACCATCCACACCATCGACTGCGAGACCCTGGAAGGCTTCGCCGACACGCCGGAGCGCTGGATCGACGTCTCCTGGGAGAAGGATTCCGAGGGCGACGAGCAGCTCCACACCGGGCGCCTGAACGTGGTGATCGCCAATCAGCTGGGATCGCTTGGCTCGTTGACCACGATCATCGGCAAGAACAACGGCAACATCATGAATCTGAAGATCGTCAACCGCTCTTCGGACTTCTTCGAGATCATCATCGACGTCGAGGTGAAGGACGTGAAGCACCTCACCAACATCATCGCCGCCCTCCGCGCCACCCCCAGCATCAACTCGGTCGAGCGCGCCCGCGGTTAGCGCGACGTCGCCCGCATTTTCCTTTTCCTCCCCCTTCAGGGGGAGGGTAGGGTGGGGGCACATGCAGCCGTGGCGCACCGGATCGAGCGCCAGGTCCCGACCATAGCTCTCCAGGAGACTCTCACCATGCAGCATCGCCCCTTCGGCCGCACCGGCTGGCAGGTCAACCCGATCGGCTTCGGCGCCTGGGCGATCGGCGCGGACTGGGGCGAGGTCTCCGATCGCGATGCCGAGGCGGCGCTCAACACCGCGCTCGACGGCGGCGTCAACTTCATCGACACCGCCGACGTCTACGGCATGGGCCGCTCCGAGAAGCTGATCGCCCGCGTGCTCAAGTCACGAGGCGGCAAGGGCGACATCGTCGTCGCCACCAAGGCCGGCCGCAAGCTCAGCCCGCATGTCGCCGAGGCCTATACCGTCGCGGCCATCACCGGCTTTGTCGAGCAGTCATTGAAGAATCTCGCGGTCGATGCCCTGGACGTGCTCCAGCTGCACTGCCCGCCGACCCCGGTCTATGCCAACGACGCGCTGTTCGCCGGGCTCGACAAGCTGGTGCAGGCCGGAAAGCTCAAGCATTACGGCGTCAGCGTCCAGACCGTGGACGAGGCGGTGAAAGCGATGGACTATCCCATCGTCAGCATCCAGATCATCTTCAACATGCTGCGGCAGAAGCCGATCGAGAAGCTGTTCGATCTTACGAAGAAGAACCGGGTCGCGATCATCGCCCGCGTGCCCCTGGCGAGCGGCCTCCTCACCGGAAAGATGAGGCCCGACACCGCGTTCGGCAAGGACGATCACCGCAACTACAACATCCACGGCGAGGCCTTCGACGTCGGCGAGACCTTCTCCGGCGTCCCTTATGACGTCGGTTTGAAGGCGGTCGATAAGCTGAAGCCGCTGGTGCCCAAGGAATCCAATGGGGGATCTGCAACCTTGGCCGCTTTGGCCCTGCGCTGGATCCTGATGTTCGACGCCGTCACCGTCGCCATCCCCGGCGCGAAGAACGCCGCCCAGGCCAAGAGCAACGCCGCCGCCGGCGACCTTCCGGCGCTCAGCCCGACGCAGATGGCGGCGGTGAAGCAGGTCTACGACGCCGACATCCGCCCGCTGGTGCATCATCGCTGGTGAGGCGCCGCCCATGATCATCGGTATCGGCAACGACATCATCGACATCCGGCGCATCGAGAAGACCATCGCGCGCTTCGGCGACAAGTTCATCCAGCGCATCTTCACCGAGGTCGAGCAGAAGAAGTCCGACCGCCGCGCCAACCGCGCCGCCTCCTACGCGAAGCGCTATGCCGCCAAGGAAGCCTGCTCGAAGGCGCTCGGCACCGGTTTTCGCGCCGGCGTGTTCTGGCGCGACATGGGCGTCGTCAACCTCCCCAGCGGCAAGCCCACGATGGCGCTGACCGGCGGCGCGCTGGAGCGCCTGAAGGCCATCACCCCGCCCGGCATGGTGCCGCAGATCGACGTCTCGATCACCGACGAGGAGGAGATGGCCTACGTGATCGTGATCATCTCCGCCAACCCGGCCTCTTAAGCGAACAGCGCCCGCGCTACCGCCAGCGCCGCGAAGATCGCGACGATCGACCCGCCGACCGAAACTCCGAGATAGAGCAACGCCGGCGTCATCGCGCCGCGCTCCCACAAGGTCGCGAAATCGAGCGAGAAGGCGGAGAAGGTGGTGAAGCCGCCGAGGATGCCGGTGGTGAGGAAGAGCCGCCAGTGCTGGCCCATCTGTCCGAAGAGCCCGGTGCCGCCGCGGAAGGTGAAGTAGCCGGCGATGAGGCCCATCGCCAGCGATCCCAGAATGTTGATCGCCATGGTGCCATAGGGAAAGTTCGGCCCCGCCAGCCGCAGCGCCAGGGTGTTGACGCCATGGCGCAGGGCGCCGCCGATCCCGGCGCCGACGAACACGATCACGTAAAGCATCGATCTCAACTCCCGCTTTGGAACCCACCTCTGCAACCGCAGGAAATCGCGGCTGGAATTCGACAGTGCGGGCGAGGAGGTGCGGGGAGATTTCGGACAGACTCCCACCGTGCCAAGCTCGCCCGGTAGGAGCCATCAGCCTCGATCCCGTCGTTCGACGGAAGATCGCGGCGGTTCGGCCGGATTCGACGATTCGGCCCGGGAGACTCCATCCCCGCGCCCGTATGAAGCGGGCAGGCGGCCACGCTATCGAAGCCATGCAACGCTGTCAAAGCGGCCGCGCTGGCCCGCGGCAGCGGCGCGATCCCGCGCTGCTTGACTTTCATGGGGGCGGATGGCTTGATCCCGCGAGACCGCCCAGGAGCCCTCGGCGCATGGAAAAACCCGAACGGAAACAATCAGTTATGGCGAAACCCTCGACCGGCGACATTCGCGAGCTCTGGGAGCTCGCCAAGACGCTGATCTGGGCGGTGCTGATCGCGATCCTGGTCAGGACCTTCGCCTTCGAGCCCTTCAACATCCCCTCGGGCTCGATGATCCCGACGCTCTTGATCGGCGACTATCTCTTCGTCTCGAAGACCGCCTACGGCTACAGCCGCTATTCCTTCCCCTGGGGCCTCGCGCCCTTCCATGGTCGGATCTGGGAAGGCAGCCCGAAGCGCGGCGACGTCGTCGTCTTCCGCCCGCCGGGAGATCCCGAGACCGATTTCATCAAGCGCGTGATCGGACTCCCCGGCGACAAGATCCAGCTGAAGGAAGGCCGCCTCTACATCAACGGCGCGGAAGTCGAGCGCAAGCAGATCGAGGACTTCCAGTACACGACGCCCGACGATCCCGTCGGCCATCCGGTGGTGCAGTATCTGGAGACGCTGCCCGGCGGCGTCACCCATCGCATCATCGAGACCTCGGGCGACACCGGCCAGCTCGACAACACGCCGGTCTATGTCGTGCCGCAGGGCGACTACTTCATGATGGGCGACAACCGTGACAACTCCAACGACAGCCGGGTCTGGAAGGGCTTCATGGAGCTGCCCGCCGACCAGGAGATCACCGACCCCGCCTTGCTCGACAAGGTCGGCTTCGTGCCGTCGGAGAACCTGATCGGCCCGGCGAAGATCCTGTTCTGGTCCTACGGCGACGATTTCCGCGCCACCAACCCGGTGACCTGGGTGACGGCGCTCCGCTGGCAGCGCCTGCTGAACTTCATCGACTGAGTCGGCGGACGAGGCGGATGAGCAGGGGGGCGTCGCCGAAGCGGGAGAAGGAGATCGATCTCCAGGCCTTGATGGCCGCGCTCGGCTTCGCCTTCAAGGACGTCGATCTGCTGAAGACGGCGCTCACCCATCCCAGCGCGGTTTCCACCAGCCGCGCCGCCCGCAAGCGGCCGGCCAAGTCCCCGTCGACGAAATCCCCGACGACGAAATCCCCGACGACGAAATCTCTCGCGCCGAAGGGCGAGTCGAGCGCCGACAACCAGCGCCTCGAATTCCTCGGCGACCGCGTGCTCGGCATCGCCGTCGCCGAGATGCTGTTCCGGGCCTTCCCCGAAGAGGACGAAGGCGCGCTGGCGCGGCGCCTCGCCGCTTTGGTGCGCCAGGACAGCCTCGATGCGGTTGCCCGCGAGATCGGCCTCGGCCGCTATCTCGTCATCTCCAAGGGCGAGGAGGAGGGCGGCGGCCGCGACAATCCGGCGATGCTCGCCGATGCCTGCGAGGCGCTGATCGGCGCGATCTATCTCGACGGCGGGCTCGAGGTCGCGAGGACCTTCGTCGAGACCCACTGGCGGCCGAAGATGGACGCCGAGGCGAAGCCGCCGCAGGACGCGAAGACCGCGTTGCAGGAATGGGCCCAGGCCGCCGGCCTCGCTCTGCCGCTCTACACCGTGGTGAAGAGCGAGGGCCCGCCGCACGATCCCGTCTTCGAGGTCGCGGTGACCGTCGCCGGCCAGCAGCCGGAGAGCGCCCGCGGCCGCTCCAAGCGCGCGGCGGAGCAGGCCGCCGCACGTCGCCTCCTCGACCGCGTCGGCGTGTGAGCGCGATCTTGGGCGATCCCATGACCCGCTGCGGCTTCGTCGCCGTGCTCGGCGCGCCCAATGCCGGCAAGTCCACCCTGGTCAATCGCGCGGTCGGGCAGAAGGTCTCGATCGTCAGCCCGAAGGTGCAGACCACGCGCAATCGCGTGCTCGGCATCGTCAATCGCGACACTGCACAGATCGTCCTCATGGACACGCCCGGCATCTTCACGCCGAAGCGGCGCCTGGACCGCGCCATGGTGGCGGCGGCCTGGGGCGGGGCAGCGGATGCCGATGCCGTCGTCCTCATCGTCGACGCGGCGCGGAAGTCCTTCGACGAGGAGACCCGCGCCATCATCGCCGGCCTCAAACAGCAGAAGCGCCCGGCGATCCTGGTCCTCAACAAGATCGACATCGTGAAGCCCGAGCGCCTGCTGGCCCTGACGGCGGAACTGAACGCCGAGGGCGACTTCACCGACACCTTCATGATCTCCGCCGAGAGCGGTGACGGGGTCGACGACCTGCTCGACGCCCTGGCGGAGCGCATGCCGGAGGGCCCGCATCATTTCCCGGAAGACCAGGTGACCGACGCGCCCATGCGCCTGCTCGCCGCCGAGATCACCCGCGAGCATCTCTTCCGCCAGCTCCGCCAGGAGCTCCCCTATGCGCTCACCGTCGAGACCGATTCCTGGGAGGAGTTCGACGACGGCAGCGCCAAGATCCAGCAGACCATCTTCGTCGCGCGCGACAGCCAGAAGGCGATCGTGGTGGGGAAGGGCGGCGAGCGCATCCGCAGCGTGCGCGAGGCGGCGCAGCATGAATTGCAGGGGCTGATGGAGCGCAAGGTCCATCTCTTCCTGTTCGTGAAGGTGCGCGAGAACTGGGCCGAAGACCCCGAACGCTACCGCGCCATCGGCCTCGAATGGGAGAAGTGAGCG
>DATKNM010000271.1:0-5252 GCA_035541335.1 Binatia bacterium | reverse complement strand
GGCATTGCCGTGCAGGAACAGCACCACCGGGGCACCCTTGGTCGGCGGCGGGAAGTACCAGCTCCGGAGCTCGACGCCGTCGGCGGTCGCGAAGCAGACGATGCTGCGCCGCGGCTCCAGCGCCGCGATGTTCAGCATCGGCCGCCCGGCCGTGCGATGGAACAGCAGCTCCCGCTGCTCGACATAGAGCACCGCCAGCGCCGCGAGATAGATACCGGCGACGACGGCGACGATGCGCTTCAGGATGCGGAGCATGCGGTCGGCGTCACCGCTTCAGCTTCGCCAGCTCCTCGGGCCCGGCGGCGATCTCTAAATGCTCGACCAGCGGGTTGAAGACGGTGAGGAATTTCTCGTCCTCGGGATAGTACTTGGCGCGCATGTAATCCTCGCCGGCGAAGCCCTTCACCGCCTCGATCGAATCCCAGAAGGTCATGGTGAGGAACTCGACCTGGTCGCCGAGGTCGCGGGTCAGGAGATAGACGCCGCGGTTGCCCGGAATCTGCTGGTATTCCTTCAACCCGGTCTGCTTCAGATAGCCTACATAGGCATCGCGCTTCGCCTTCGGCACCGGCCCGCGCCACATCCGCACGATCATGGGCTTCCTCCCTGCTGCTCGCATGAAGAGATGGCCGGAGTGTCGGCGGTTTAGAATCGCGGCGCAATGCTCGATGGGCGGGGGACGTGGACGCGCTAGTCGATGCCTGGCCGCGGGCCGATGTAACGGGATTGCGGGCGTATGAGCCGGCCGGTCGAGACCTGCTCCCGCGCATGGGCGAGCCAGCCGGCGATACGGCCCATGGCGAAGACTGCGGTGAAGGCGGAGGGCGCGAAGCCCAGCGCCTCCAGGAGCAGCGCTGTGTAGAACTCGACATTGGTCGCCAGGGCGCGCCCGGGCTTGCGCCGCTCCAGGGTCTCGAGGGCGGCATGCTCCACCGCTTCGGCGAAGCGGAGGCGCGCGTTCCGCTGGGCGTCCGTCGTCGTCAGCCGGCGCAGCGCCGCCTTCAGCGCGTCGGCACGCGGGTCACGGACGCGATAGATGCGATGGCCGAAACCCATGATGCGCTCGCCTCGATCGAGGGCATCCTCGATCCAGCCTGGCGCCCGCTCCGGCGTGCCGATCGCGTCCAGCATCGCGATCACCGGTCCCGGCGCGCCGCCGTGGAGCGGCCCCTTGAGCGCGCCGAGGCCCGCCAGCGCACAGGACTTCAAGCCGGCGCGGGTCGAAGCGACGACCCGCGCCGCAAAGGTCGATGCATTGAGGCCGTGGTCGGCGACGGTGACGAGATAGGTATCGAGGGCGTCGGCATCGTCGCCGGCATTGGCGCCGCGCAACATGGCGAGCACGTCCGCCGCATGGCGCTTCGCGGGATCGGGTGCCACCGGCGGGAGGCCGGCGGCGCGGCGCTGATGGAGCGGCGTCATCACCGCCGGCACCGCGATCAGGCACAGCGCGGTCGCAAGGTCGTCGCCGTCCTCGACCTGCGCGAGCGCCGCCTGCAGCGCGTCCACCGGCGGAAGAGTTTCAGGGATCGCCGCGCAGAGATCGAAGACCTCCGCCCGGGCGCGGCCGAGACGGCGCGCGATTTCCGCTTCCTCCGGCAGGCCGGGGAAGAAGTCGTGGAATAGCAGGCCGATCAGCTGCTCGTAGCGGAAGCGCCCGGCCAGCGTGTCGAGCGGATGGCCGCGGATGATGAGGCGCCCGTCCACGCCATCCACCTCGGAGAGCACCGTCTCCGCCGCCACCACGCCGTCGAGCCCGCCCGCTGCATTTCCGTCCGCCATCGCCGCACCGTCATTCGATTGTCTTCCCGGATGATCTGGTGCAGCATTCATTGACGTCAATCTTGACGAATTTCGTCAACATGGAGGCCGGCAATGCCCTGGCTGACCGCGCCGGAAGCAATCGCCACCCTCGGGGTACGCCCGCAGACGCTCTACGCCTATGTCAGCCGCAACCGGGTCAAGGCGAAGCCGGATCCCAAGGACCCGCGCCGCTCGCTCTACGATGCAGAGGACGTGCGGCGGATCGCCCGACGGCGCGGCCCCGGGCATCGCCGCGCGGCGGTCGCCGAGGATTCGATCGCCTGGGGCGAGCCGGTGCTCGCTTCGGCGATCTCGACGGTGAGCCAGGGCCGGCTGATCTATCGCGGGCAGGATGCCTGCGCGCTTGCCGCAGAGGCGACGCTGGAGGAGGTCGCGGCGCTGCTGTGGAACGCCGGCGCCCCGGACTTCGCTGCACGCATGGTCTCCATTCCGAGGTCGGACGCGCATGGAACGGCGTTCGCCCTCTTGGCGAGCTGCGCCGCGATTGATGAGCCGACCTATGGCCGCTCTGTCGCCGTCCTGGCGCGCGAGGCGGCGCAACTGCTCGCGACGTTGAGTCAGGGCTTCGCGGGCGGCGGCCGCATTGCCGGCGGTCGGCCGATCCACCGACGCCTCGCCGCCCACTGGCGACTTGGTGACAAGGGCGCCGAGCTGCTGCGCATGGCGCTGGTGCTGCTGGCGGATCACGAACTCAACGCCTCGACCTTCGCCGCGCGGGTCGCAGCCTCCACCGGCGCGTCGCTCGCGGCCTGTGCGCTCGCCGGGCTGGCGACCCTATCGGGTCCGCGGCATGGCGGTGCCGCGGCGGCGATGCAGGCGCTGCTGCGTGATACGGAGTGCGGCGGCGCCGCCGCAGCCGTGCGCCACTGGCTCGACCTCGGCCGCCCGATGCCTGGCTTCGGTCACGCGCTCTATCCGACCGGAGATCCGCGCGCGGTGACGCTGCTGGGCGGCCTCGATCTCCCGGCGCCGTTCGCGGCGCTCCGCGACGCGGTTGAGCGCCTGGTGGGCGAGCCGCCGAACGTCGATTTCGTGCTCGCCGCCTTCGCCGCGCGGTATCGGTTGCCCGCGGATGCGCCGTTCGTGATCTTCGCGCTGGCGCGCCTCGCCGGCTGGCTGGCGCATGCGATGGAGCAGGCCGCCGGCGGTCGCCTGATCCGGCCGCGGGCCCGCTATGTCGGGGCGCTGCCTCCATCGTAACCGCAAAAGCGAAACCGCCGGGCAAGCGGCCCGGCGGTCCAGCTTCCGCGGAGGAGAGACGCGGATCGAAACTTGGTGGTCGAAACGCGTTGCGCGAATCTAGCGGCCGTAGCGATAGAGCTCGGTGCCGTGCGCTTCCAGCCAGTCGCGCGCGACATTGATCGAGCGCGGCGAGAGCTCGCGGCACAGCTTCCAGAAGCGCGGCCCGTGGTTCATTTCCTTCAGATGCGCGACTTCGTGGGAGATCACGTAGTCGAGCACGTATTTCGGCGCGAGCACGAGGCGCCAGGAGAAGGCGAGCTCGCCCTCGTCGGTGCAGGAGCCCCAGCGGCTCTTGGTGTCGCGGATCGAGATCTTGTTGATCTTCTTGCCGAGCGCCGCCGCCTTGTCGCGGGCGCGAGTCTCGATCTCGCGCTTGGCCTCGCTCTTCAGCCAGTCATGCACCCGGCGCGGCAGATGTTCCTCATAGCCGGCGACATGGATCTCGCCCTCGTCGCACCACACGACGCCGCGGGCATGGGGCCGGTGGCGGATGCGATGCGGCTCTCCGAGGAAGGGCACGACGGCGCCGTGGCGGAACGGAATCGGCTCCGCCAGCTGGTCGAGGCGCTCGGCGATCCAATCCTTGTTGCTTAACGCAAATCGCTTGCCTTCTTGGCGCGAAGTGCGTTTAGGAAGGACGATGACGACGCTCGCCGCACCGTAGTCGAGACGCATGATGATGCGTCGCGCGCGACGGTTCTCGCGGAACACCAGAGGCACTTTCCGCTCATCGAAATTGAGCATCGTCATGTCGGATATTTCACCAAGATGACGTCGACGCGAAGACGTTTCGGCGGAGCGCTTCGAGGCTCCGCCGTTTTCGATTTTTCTCCGATTTTTCAGAGCGTTCGCCATGGTCGCCGCAGGCTGGGGATGGGTCGGCTGCGGCTAGTCTAACCCCCTCAGCGCGGGGCGCAACGACTTACGCCTTTTTTCCATGCATATCTATCCCGCGCGCCGCGACGCCCTGCGCTCCGCAGAAATAAGGGCCTGTTTTCGCTCAATTCCCCAAGCGTAGCCGCCGAGGCCGCCGTCGTTACGCAAAACACGGTGGCAGGGAATGGCCAGAGCGACCGGATTGTTGGCGCAGGCGGCGCCCACGGCGCGCTGCGCTGTCGGCTGGCCGATGGCTTCTGCGACCTCTTTATAAGAGCGGGTCTCGCCGGCCGGGATCCGCAGCAGTTCCTCATAGACCCGGCGCTGGAAAGCGGTCGCCTGGATGTCGAGGGGCAGGTCCTGGCGGGGTGCGGCGCCGTCGATCCGGCGCAGGAGCTCGCCGATATAGCGGCCGAGCGCGGCATCGTCGCGCTCGATCGATTCCGCCTCCGGGAATTCCCGGTGCAGGTCCTCGAGCAGGGCGCCGAAATCGTGGCCGAGCTCCACCCGGCAGAGCCCGCGCTGGGTTGCCGCGACCAGCAAGGTGCCCAGCCGGCACGATGCCGCCGCGTAGAAGATCGCCGCACCTTTGCCGCCCTTGGCATAGCTCGCCGGCGTCATGCCGAGCGCCGTCATCGCCCGTTCATAAACCCGGCTCGACGAGCCGTAGCCCGCCTCGAAGGTGGCCGCGGCGACGCCTTCGCCGCGTTTCAGGTTGCGCTTCAGCGCCTTCATCCGGAGCGCGTCGTCGTATTGCCGCGGACTCACGCCGAGGGCCTGCTTGAACTGGCGCTGCAAGTGCCAGGGGGAGACGCCGCAATGGCGCGCCAGCTCCTCGAGAGTGACCGGCCCTTCCGCTTCCTCGGCAACCCGCCTCTCGATGTAAGCGGCAGCCCGGCGTGCGACGGCGGCGGCGTTGCGAGAGGCGGCGCTGCTGTCGTCGCGGGAGATCGCGATCTCGGTCTGCATATTCATCGGCTTCCCTCTCTTCTTCATGGGACCGCCCAGAAACGTTCCATTCGGGGACGCTCCATTCCTTCGCTGCCGAGAGAGATAGGCCGGGGCGTGGACATCATCTATCCGATGCTTGCGGCCGGCAAACCGGTTAATAAGGCAGGTTTTCTGCCACTAATTGCATGTTGAAAACTCCGGGATATCCACAACATTTGGAGTCGACCCTCTTGCCTCCCTGGATATTGTGGGATGAAATATCCGCGACACAATATCCTGGGTTCCACCCGACAGCGAGGCTAGACCATTATGGAATGGACCGAACAAAGGATTGAGATTCTTCGGAAACTCTGGGGACA
>DATKNM010000270.1:0-2978 GCA_035541335.1 Binatia bacterium | reverse complement strand
ACATAGCCCTCGGGCTTGGCCTGGCAGGCGAGTCGCGTGCCCGGTGCCGCGCCGACGCGCGCCAGCACCCTCAGCTCCTCGGCGCTCGGCGGCGGCAGGGTCGCGTCGCCGGCGAGGATGCGCACCCGGCAGGTGGAGCAGCGGCCGCGACCGCCGCAGACCGCGGCATGGGGCACGCCGCCGATCCGGCTCGCTTCCAGGATCGTGGTGCCGGGCTGGATCCTGACCGTGGTGCCGTCGGGATAGACGACGCGGACCGCGAGGGCGCGGATTCTCCAGCCGCGGTAGAAGCGCAGCAACAGCAGCGCGGCGAGGACTATGGCGTAGCCGATGAGGCCGACATTGAGCCAGTGATAGAGCGTCACCACCGCTTCGGAACCGGGGAGATGCCGCCGCTCCGCCATGGCCGCGAACCAGCCGGGCGTGGCGGCGAGGCGCATCACCTCGCGTCCGGCTTCGGCGAAGCCGAGGAGCGAGAGCGTCGGGATCAGCAGCGCGGCGGTGAAGAGGGCCGGGCGCGCCGCGGGGAACCAAGCCTTCAGGCGCAGCCAGTAGGTGAGGCCGATGCAGCCGTGGATCCAGGTGACCAGCACAGCGGCGGTCTGCACAGCAACAAGGTTGGGGCTGCTGACCAGCGCCAGCACCGTCTCCTCATAGGCGTCGTCGATGCCGAGCTGATAGTGCGCGACCACGGTGCCGAGGAAATGCAGCATCAGCAGCGGCGGGATCGCGAGGCCGAGCACGATCTGCGCGCCCTCCCAGAACGGCATCCAGAGGCTGCGCCGTTTGTAGAGCGCCCGCGACCCCAGAAGGAAATGGATCAGGGCCGAGAGCATGAAGATCGTTTCGACCGGCTCGAACCGCCAGAAGGCGAGGAACGGCCGGCGCCCCCATTCCATGGCGTCGAGCGAGACCAGGCCGAGCGCATGGTTCAAGTTGTGGGTGAGGACATAAAAGAACAGGACCAGCCCGGTCGCGAGGCGAAGGCGCGCAAGCAGCTGGTTAGAGTCGAGGCGCAATCTTGTCTCCCCGTGGGACCTTGAGGGGCCAGTGATGGCCATATCCCCGCCCGCCATGATATGAGCGTGGGGCATGAAGCGGTATCACAACAAATTGCGGGATTTTCAGTGAATTCCGACGATTCGACTGCGGATGAGTCGGGCCAGGATGAGTCGGGCGAGCGGCCCGTCCGCGACTTTGCCGCGGAGCGCGCCGCCGACCGCGAGCGACGCCGCGCCGAGCGCCGCCGCCTGCTGGCGAGCGGCCCGCCGTCGCCCTGCGTCAGCGTCTGCCAGATGGACCCGATGACCGGCTGTTGCGTCGGCTGCCTCCGCACCATCGACGAGATCCGGGACTGGATCATCTCCACGCCGGACGAGCGGCAGAAAATCCTCGATCAGCTCCCCGGACGTAAGGAACGGTCCGGGTTGTGAGCGACCGGGCGGCGGTCTCCGGCGCGACGCCGGCGCGCGATGCCTTCGGCCCCGCTCTGCTGGTCGGCATCACCGTGTTCTGGGGTCTTAACTTCGTCGCCATCAAGTATGCGGTGGAGGAGGTCCCGATCTGGACCTTCCGCACCATTTGCCTGCTGACCGGCGGCCTCGGCCTGCTCGGCATCGCCAAGGCCGCCGGCCTCGGCTTGCAGGTGCCGCGCGGCGAATGGCGGCCGCTGGCCATCGCGGCGCTCGGCAACATAACCGGCTGGCACATCTTCTCCGCCTGGGGGCTCATCTATCTGCCGGCCGGGCGCGCCACCATCATCGCCTATACGATGCCGCTCTTTGCCGCGATGATCTCGGCGCTCTGGCTGAAGCAGCGGATGACCGCGACGACGGCGGTGGCACTCAGCGCCGGGACGGCCGGCCTCGGCATCCTGCTGCTGCCGGACTGGGCGAATGTCGCCGCCCATCCGCGCGGCGTCCTCCTCGTTCTGGCGGCGGCCGCATCCTGGGCCATGGGGACGGTCGCGCTGAAGCGCTACCGCTTCACTATCCCGACCGCCGCGCTCGCAGGCTGGCAGATGCTGATCGGCGGCATCCCGATCTTCATCGGCTGGGCGCTGATCGATCGCGGCTTCGACCCGTCCGCGGTCAGCCCACGCGCTTGGCTCGCCGTCGCCTATTCGGCGATCCTGCCGATGATCTTCTGCCACTGGGCCTGGTTCCGCGTGGTCGCGATCTATCCCGCCGTGGTCGCCGCCATTGGCACGCTGGCGATCCCGGTGGTCAGCGTGATCGCCGCCTCCCTGCTGCGGCATGAGGCGATCGGCGCGCTGGAGATCGCTGCGCTCGCTTTGGTGCTGGCCGCGCTGATGCTGGTCCTGGTCGTCCCCGCGCTGAAGGGACGGACGGCGCCGCTGCCGGAGCCGGAATAGCTAGCGCCGCTGCGCCGCGATGGTCTCGACGAAGCGCTGGAAGAGATAGTGGCTGTCCTGCGGGCCGGGCGAGGCTTCCGGGTGGTATTGCACCGAGAAGATCGGCTTGCCCGCGACGGCAATGCCTTCATTGGTGCCGTCGAAGAGGGAGACGTGGGTGACCGTCACGTTCTGCGGCAGGCTCTCCGCCATCACCTCGAAGCCGTGGTTCTGGCTGGTGATCTCGACACGGCCGGTGGCGAGGTCCTTCACCGGATGGTTGGCACCGCGATGGCCGCGCTCCATCTTGCGGGTCTTGGCGCCCAAAGCCAGCGCCAGCATCTGGTGACCGAGGCAAATGCCGAAGATCGGCAACTCCTTCCGCATCAGTTCCTGGATCACCGGCACGGCATAGGCGCCGGTCGCCGCCGGATCGCCAGGGCCATTGGAGAGGAAGACTCCGTCGGGCTTGTGTTGCAGCACGTCGTCGGCGCTGGCGGTCGCCGGCACGACCGTCACGTCGCAGCCGGCGGTGGCGAGGCAGCGGAGGATATTGCGCTTGGCGCCGTAGTCGATCGCGACGACCTTCAGCTTGGGTGCGGCCTGCTTGCCGTAGCCCCGGCCG
>DATKNM010000269.1:0-7436 GCA_035541335.1 Binatia bacterium | reverse complement strand
TCATCGCCTTCCTGGTGACCTGGGCCTGCATGGGCTTGATCAACGTGGTCGGCGGCGCAAAAAGACAGGCAAAGCGCGCGTGAGGCGCGACGGGAGCACGAGCATGGCATTCCTTGAGATCAAGGACATCCGCAAGCAGTTCCAGCAGAACGTGGTCGTGAAGGGGTTCGACCTCGGTATCGAGAAGGGCGAGTTCATCTCGCTGCTCGGTCCCTCCGGCTGCGGCAAGACCACGGTCCTTCGGATGGTCGCCGGGTTCGAGAGCCCGACCGCCGGCCAGATCCGGATCGACGGCAAGGACGTGACCGTGCTCCGGCCGAACCAGCGCAACGTGGGCATGGTATTCCAGGCCTACGCGCTCTTCCCGAACATGACCGTGGCGGACAACGTCGCCTTCGGCCTCAAGGTGGCGAAGCGGCCGGCCGCGGAGATCGCGTCCCGCGTCGATGAGATGCTGAACATGATCAAGCTGCCGGATCTCGCCGGCCGCTTTCCCTATCAATGCTCCGGCGGCCAGCAGCAGCGCGTGGCGCTGGCGCGGGCGCTTGCCCACAAGCCGAAGGTCCTGCTGCTGGACGAGCCCCTGTCGGCGCTCGACGCCAAGATCCGCGTCTCGCTGCGAGAGGATATCCGCGCGCTGCAGCGGGAGCTCGGCATCACCACCATCTTCGTCACCCATGACCAGGAAGAGGCGCTCTCGATGTCCGACCGGGTCGTGGTGATGAACGAGGGTCGGGCGGAGCAGGTCGGCACGCCGTTCGAGATCTACAACCAGCCCGCCACCAAATTCGTCGCCTCCTTCGTCGGCACGCTCAGCATCCTCAAAGGCAAGCTGGTGGACGCCGCCGCCCGCAAGATCCGGATCGGCGACCACGAGATCGTCGCCGGACGCGGCACCTTGAGCGGCCGGCCCGGCGAGGACTGCGCGATCGCGCTCCGGCCGGAGGCCGCGGTGCTGGAGAACGGCGTGGACCATCATGCGCTCAACGGCGCTAACGGCTCCGGCCTTAACGGCCAGGGGCGCAACCGGATCGGCGGCACGATCGAGGAGGTACACTTCCTCGGCTCGGTGGTGCGAATCAAGGTGAAGGTGCAGGACAACGCGCTTTCGCTCGACACCTTCAACAATCCGAGCGCGGTGCCGCCGCAACGCGGCGCCCCGGTGACCGTCAGCTTCACCCCCGCCGATGTGCTGGTGCTGGAGGCGGGCGCCTGAGCCCCGGATTGGATTTCCCCAAACCGCCAGTCATTGCAAGGCGATAGCCGCCGCGGCCGGCCGCGCCAGGGTAGAGGACCACGCCCGCCGCTCGCGTGCCGCGGGAACCCGAGGCCTTCACAAGGTGTTGCGCTGCGGGGGCTTCCAACCTGCGTCTCGGTTCAGTAATCTACCTGCAACACTCCGGGGTTATGGTCCGCGGCCTCCGGAGGTAAGAGCATCATGCTCGCAACAAACGAACCGGACAGGGATCGGGACTTAGGAGACGAAAATGTCTGATACGAAATCGCCAAACGCCACCGGCTTGGCCGCGCGGGCGTTCTCTCGCCGTATTCTGCTGAAGACCTCGATGGTTGCGGGCGCCGCCGCCGTGACCGCGCCGTGGATCGTGAAGGACGCGTTCTCGTCGTCCGGTTCGGTCAACTTCATGGGCTGGGCCGGCTACGACTTCAAGGCGGCGTTCGCCGCCTTCAACAAGGCGACCGGCATCACGGTTAATTTCAACGAGCAGCCCGAACAGGATACGATGTTCGCGCAGTGCAAGCTGGCGCTGCAGACCGGGGCCGTGGACGTCGTCGAGCCGACGATCGACCGCATGCCAGGCTGGGTCTCCAACGGCATCATCGGGCCGTGGAACACCGACAAGCTCGCCCTCTCGAACTACATCCAATCGACCCTGGGTGGCAAAGACGGCGAAGTGGACGGCAAGCGCTATTTCGTGCCGTCGGTCTGGGGCACCGAGGCGCTGACCTACAGCAAGAAGGACGCGCCGGAGACCTACGGCACCGCGAGCCTTGGCGACCTCTGGGATCCGAAGTATGAGGGCAAGGTCGTCGTCCGCGCCCACTCGTCGCTGGCCGCCATGGGCCGCTGGCTCGATTCCCAGGGCAAGCTGCCGAAGCCCTGGCTCGCGGGCTACAAGGACGAAGCGACGATGAAGCAGCTCTGGGATATCGCCTTGAAGGAGGCGATCGCCCACAAGAAGAACATCGCGCAGTTCTGGTCGGGTGAGAACGACGCCCAGGCGGCGTTCCGCACCAACGGCTGCGTGCTCGGTCTCACCTGGGATTCGACCGGCTCCAACATGGGCCCGGACGGCTTCGGCTTCATTGCGCCGAAGGAAGGCGCCTTCGCCTGGGACCAGGGCTTCTTCCTGATGAAGAATGCCAAGAACGTCGATCAGGCTCATGAGTGGGCAAAGTGGGTCTCCACTGCCGACGGTTCGGCGGCCTGGGCCTCGGCCTTCAAGGCCAACCCGGTCGGCAACGGCGGCATCGACAAGATGGATCCGGCGGTCTCCGCCTTCTACCAGGCCGCCTATCCGGGCGACGCCCTGTCGAAGCTGTGGTGGTGGCCGGCCCAGGATGCGTGGTTCGTGAAGCTGCGCTCGGAATACGCCGACAAGTTCCAGGCCGCGTAGTTCCGTCGATCAGACCGCCGGGTCCAAGGACTGAAACCCTGGGCCCGGCGGTTTCTCTTTGGGGCCAGCCCGCATAAGGGATTGCGGCGGCGGCGGAGCGCCGTATTATGACGGTTTCCGCAATGCGGTAGGCCGATCGCGGCGACAAGACTGCGACGGATTTCTCAAGGACAGGGTCGGGCCGAACGGGGGCGTATGAGCGAAGACGTCGAGCTATCCAGAGTCTCCATGGATTTCGGCCGTTTCCGGGCCGTCAACCAGGTCGATGTGACCATCAAGGCGGGAGAGTTCTTCTCCTTCCTGGGGCCGTCCGGCTGCGGCAAGACCACGATCCTCCGCATGGTGTCGGGATTCATCGACCCGACCGAGGGCGTGGTGCGGATCGGCGGCAGCGATATGCGCGGCATCCGTCCCAACATGCGGCCGACCGCGCTGATCTTCCAGAACCTGGCGCTGTTTCCGCTGATGCCGGTCTGGGAGAACATCGCCTTCGGGCTCGAGGTCCGCGGCGTCGATAAGGCGAAGCGCCGGGCAAAGGCCGAGGAACTGCTGCGGCTGGTCGATCTGCACGATGCAGCCGACAAGCGGATCTCCCAGCTCTCCGGCGGCCAGAAGCAGCGCGTCGCGATTGCGCGCGCGCTCGCGGTCGAGCCCAAGGTCATGCTGCTGGACGAGCCCTTGTCCGCACTCGACCTCAAGCTGCGCCAGCACATGCGGGCGGAGCTGCGCGAGATCCAGAAGCGCACCGGCGTCACCTTCATCTACATCACCCACGACCAGGGCGAGGCGCTCGCCATGTCCGACCGGGTCGGCGTGATGTCGCAGGGCGTGCTCCAGCAGGTCGGTCCGCCCAGCGAGATCTACAACCATCCGGCCAACGGCTTCGTCGCGTCGTTCGTCGGCGAGAACAACATCTTCGCCGGCAAGGTGATCGCCATGGACAATGGCTTCGCCAAGTTCGAGACCGCGCTCGGCACCTTCATGACCAAGCTCGGCGCCGGCATAGATACCAGCAGCATGGCGAAGCTTTACGTGCGGCCGGAGCACTCCAGCCTGAAGGGGCAAGGCGCGACCCATGGCTCGGGCGCCAACAGCGTTCCGGTCGAGGTGCACGAGGTCGCCTTCGAAGGCAACTTCATCAATATCCACGTGCGCGACGAACTGGGCAACGTACACATGGCTCAGGTGCACAACGACCCGAACCAGCCACCGCCGGCGCCGGGCACGCGGACCAACCTTGCGTTTGCTCCGGAGCATGCCGTCGTGCTGGCGGACACGGCGGTGCGCGGCCATGCATGAGCTGCTGCGCCGCTACGGCGTCACCCTCAGCGCGGTCATCATCTGCCTGGTGGGGTTCTGGCTGCTCTGCCTCGTGGTGCTGCCGAACATCACGCTGCTGCAGTTCTCGTTCCGGCCCTATCTACCGGTCGATCAGCTCGGCGGGCCGGACGATCATTATACGCTGAAGAACTACGCAACCTTTCTCAGCGGCGATCCCGCCTTCTACATCCTCGGCATTCCGATCTCGATCCACCTGAAGATCTTTTTGCTGACGGTGCTCTTCAGCTCGATGGTCACGGTGGTGGCACTGGTGGTGAGCTATCCGCTCGCCTTCTACCTCGCCAAGGTGATCAAGCCGGCCAACGCGCCGACCGTGTTCCTGATGCTGCTGATCCCGCTCTGGGTCAGCGAGATCCTGCGCTCCTTCGCTTGGTTCATCGTGCTCGCCTATCAGGGCCCGCTGAACGCGATGCTGAGTGTGGTGGGGATCGGGCCGATCCGCTGGATCAGCGGGTTCAACGGGGTGATCATCGGGCTGGTCTACACCTACGTCCTGTTCATGCTGTTCCCGATCTACAACGCGATCACCTCGCTCGACACAAACCAGATCGAGGCGGCGCAGGACCTCGGCGCGCCGCTCTGGCGGACCCACTGGCGGGTGGTGATTCCCCACGCCAAGCCCGGCATCGCATCCGGTTGCGTCATGGTGTTCATGCTCTCTGCGGGCTCGATCATCGTGCCCAGCATCCTCGCCTCGCCGGGCTCGCGCTGGTTCACCCAGATCATCCAGCAATGGATGTTCGAAGGGCAGGATTGGAACACCGGCTCCGCCTATGCCTTCCTGCTGCTGGTGCTCTGCACGGTCTTCGTCAGCCTGATGATGCGGCTGCTGAACGTGCGCCTCGTCGATATCGCGAAGTGAAGGGCCGGGCGCGATGAACAACAACTCCGCCGGCCGGCTGATCATCCGGATCTATGTCGGACTGTTCCTGGTCTTCATGCTGGCGCCGCTGGTGGTGATGGTCGGCGCGGCGCTGAACGACTCCCGCTTTCCCTCGGTCTATCCGTGGAAGGGCCTGACCGACCGCTGGTTCATCGACCTCTGGAACGATCCGCGGATGTGGAACGCGATCGGCAACACCGTGGCGGTGGCGATCGCGGTGGTCGTCATTGCGGTGCCGATCGGGACGGCAGGCGCCATATTGATCAACAGCCTGCAGGCGCGGGCCCGTTCCTTCATCTATGGCGTCATGGTGGCGCCGATCCTTACCCCCGGTGCGGTCATAGGCATCTCGACGCTTCTTTTCTGGAACAGCCTCGGCAAGCCGTTCAGCCTGCAGGACGAGCCGCCGTTCGGCGCCGGCCTGCATCTCTCTGCCCTGGGACAGGTCTCCTTCATCGCCGCCTATGTCATGCTGCTGGTGCTGGCACGGCTGCAAAGCTTCGATGCGGGGCTCGAGGAAGCGGCGCTCGACCTCGGCGCCTCGCATACCCAGGTGATGCGCCGCATCCTGCTGCCCCACCTTTATCCGGCGATCGGCGCCGGCGCGCTCATCGCCTTCTTCCAGTCGGTGGAGAACTTCAACATCACGCTCTTCACCCGCGGCAACTCCGACACGTTGACGGTCTATGTCGGATCGAAGGTGCGGACCGGCATCACGCCGACGATCAACGCGCTGGCGTTCGGTCTCATAACGATTACGGTGATCGGCGCCGTCGCCTATGAGATCTCGCGCCGCCGCGCCGCGGCACGCGAGAAGGCCGAGGCAATCGCTCTCGAGAAGGCCGAGGCGGCGGAGTTGCAGACCGCCTCGGCGTAGAGCCGGCTATTTCGCCGCCAGGATCGAGGGGCAGTTCACGCTCGCGGCGCCCTGCTCGAGCTTCACGCCTGAGATCGAGAGGCCGAAGCGGCCGTCGGTCTCGAGCGCGAAGGGCATCGTCACCTGGTGCAGATCGGCCCCGGCGTCGGCGAAGCAGGAGAGCGGCACCAGCAGGCTGGTCCATTCGCCTTCGCGGCCCTCGGCAAGGAGCTTCGTCACGTCGATACGCTTGTCGGGGTTGCTCATGGCAACGGTGACGCGCGTGGTGGGCTTCGCATCCATGCGATAGTCCAGGCGCAGGCTCATGCCGATGCTGCCGCTGAGATCGGCTGCCGGCCCGGTGATGGTGATCCGCCCGTTGCCGGTGAACGCGTAGCGCCGCGCCCCCTCCTGGAGCTGGTCGCTGTCCACCACGTCGCCGGCGACGTCGCCCTTGGCGTTCAGGGTCCACGGCGGCAGCACCTTGCCCGGCGTCATGTAGGTCGCGATGTTGAGCGTCGCCGCCGGCGCCGGCGTCTCGTCCTGCGGCGGCACGACGACGCGATCACTGTAGCCGAGGCCGTAGCCGTAGGCGAACAGGGGATCGTAGCCGGGCTCTCCGGCGTTGAGCGCGAACTGCGCCGGTCGTTTCGGCCAGCTGAAGGTGAGCTTGCCGTGGAAGTCGAGATTGGGCGCGCCGTCCTTCTTCGCCACCAGCACGTCGGCGACGCCCTCGCCCTCGGTCCCGGGCAGGAAGGCGGCGACGAAGGCGTCCGACTGATTGAGCTCGGGATTGATCCAGAGCGGCCGACCCGAGAGGAAGACCGCGACGGTCGGGATGCCGTCGGCCTTCAGCCGCTTCAAGAGGTCGAGGCCGCGCCGGTCGCCGCTGCTGAAATCGAGCTGGGTGCGGTCGCCGCCGTGCTCGGCATAGGGCTGCTCGCCGAACACCACGACCGCCACATCGGGTCGCGCGCTGAAGCTTCCGTCCGGGCTCAGGGTCGCGCTGCCGCCGGTGCCCTCGAGGGCCGCCTTCAGGCCGGCGAAGATCGAGGTGCCTTGCGGGAAGTCGGCGTTGTGCCCGCCGCTGCCCTGCCAGGAGATGGTCCAGCCGCCGCATTGCAGGCCGATGTCGTCGGCATGGGTGCCGGTCACCAGGACGCGGCTGCCGGCTTTGAGCGGCAGCAGGTTGCCGTTGTTCTTCAGCAGCACCAGCGAGCGGGCGACCGCACGGCGTGCGACGTCGCGATGCGCCGGCGTCGCGAGACCGTCCGCGCTGATTGCGGGGCGTGCCGGATCGAACAGGCCGAGCTTCGCCTTCACCCGCAGGATGCGGCGGACCGCGTCGTCGATCCGGGCCATCGGGATCGTGCCGTTCTCCGCTTCCTTCAGCGTGTTCTCGTAGAGCTCCTTCCAGCGGTGCGGCGCCATCGCCATGTCGAGCCCGGCGTTGAACGCGACCGGGCAATCACCGCCGGTGCAGCCCGGCACCTGGCTGTGCGCGTTCCAGTCGCCGACCACGAAGCCCTGGAAGCCGAGGCGACCCTTGAGCACGTCGGTCAGCAGGCTCTTGTTGCCGTGCATCTTGACGCCGTTCCAGGAGGAGAAGCTGACCATGATGGTCATGGCGCCGGCCTCGATGCCGGAGATGTAGCCGGGCGCATGGATCGCGATCAGGTCCTGCTCGGAGATCCGCGCATCGCCCTGGTCGACGCCGCCG